>DATFIM010000016.1 GCA_035270125.1 Halanaerobiales bacterium
ACTTTGATATAGATGATAGTGATATCTTTGATAATAATTTTGATGATTCCTTTGATACGGGGACAGATTTAGATAGCTTTGATGAGTTCTTGTCCGACACAATGAATGAATAGAGTTCATAAATGCATTATAGATATTAACCATTATCTAGAAACATTAAAAAGAAAACCAGGAGTATTAAAGAGTTCTCTTGCCTTTGAGAAAATTGCCCCTGGTATCAAAAAGATATATAGTAATTACTATAGTGATAATTCTACCACAAAAACAAAAGACTTCATAAACCTTTTAGAAATTATTATAGGGAATGGTGAAATTATATATAATGGGAATCCTAGTTACATAAACACTCTTACATGGTTTAAAGATTCCAAATGAATATGTATAGTATTGAGTTTGAATTTATTATAATTGTTTTTATTTCTATGCAGGAAAAAGACTATCAATCTAGAATAAATATAAAGAGCTAAATAAAATAATGTAACAGCTGTCACTTGCAATTGACTTCTAATCCTTGTAGTATATAAATAACTGCAGGGATTTTTGCTGTTTTTTGGGCAGTCGACATAATTCTTGTTTATTCTAGGAGGAAATACAAAATGTTCAATAAATTAATAAATAAAATCTATAAAAAAACCAGACTGATTATTATAGATCTTTTTCTAATAAATTTTGCCCTATTTGCCAGCTTTTATTTGAGATTTGATGGTAACTGGCAGCAATATTTTGATATAGAATATTTATTTGTAATCACAATAATAAGTGCTATAATCTTATATTTTTCCAATTTATATAATAAAATGTGGAAATATGCCAGTATTTCTGAATTGAGATCTTTAATTAGGGCATCTATAATAATTAACTCCATTTTTGTAGTCTATATCTTCTTATTTCAGGTTAGAATGCCTCGTAGTATTTTAATCATAAATGGTATTCTAGATGTCTTTTTACTTGGTGGTTTAAGATTTTCTCTTAGATTATTAAAAGATTATTTAAAAATTAATAAAAATAATGGAGCCAAGAAAAATGTACTTATAGTTGGAGCTGGTGATGCTGCCGAAATGGTAGTAAGAGAGATGCACAAACATCCAGAACTAAATAAAGAAGTTATTGCCTTAGTTGATGATGATCCTAAAAAACATGGTCTTGAGATTCATGGAGTAGAAGTTAAAGGAGATCGTCATGATATACCTGATTTAATAAATAGATATAATGTCAAAGAGATTATTATTGCTATTCCTTCTGCTAAAGGTAGTGAAATAAAAGAGATATTTGAATTAAGTAAAGAAGATGAGGTGGAAGTAAATATAGTTCCTGGTGTTTTTGAAATCTTAAAAGGTGATATTAACTTAAATCAGATCAGAGAGGTAAAAGTAGAAGATTTACTTCGTAGAGATCCAGTTGAGCTAAATACTGATAATATTTCCTCCTATATTGAAGGTAAAACTGTTTTAGTAACCGGTGGAGCTGGTTCTATTGGTTCAGAGTTGTGCAGACAGGTGGCAAGATTTAATCCAGAAAAACTAATAATTTTTGATATAAATGAAAATAATACATATTTTCTTGAACTTGAACTAAAAGAAGAACATAAAGATTTAGAGATAGTACCTATTATCGGCAGTATTAGAGATAAAATGAAACTTGAACAGACCTTTACCTGTCATAAACCGGATGTAGTTTTTCATGCAGCTGCTCATAAACATGTACCTTTAATGGAACATAATCCAGAAGAGGCTATTAAAAACAATGTACTTGGAACCAGAAATGTAGCTCAGGTTTCGGCTGAGTTTGAGATAGACCGTTTTGTCTTAGTTTCTACTGATAAAGCAGTTAATCCTACAAATGTAATGGGAGCTTCTAAAAGAGGAGCTGAAATGATAGTTCAACATATGAATAGGAAAAAAAGAACTAAATTTATGGCAGTTCGTTTTGGTAATGTTCTGGGAAGTAGAGGTAGTGTAATACCTATTTTTAAAAGACAGATTAAAGAAGGAGGGCCTGTTACTGTTACTCATAAAGATGTTACTCGCTATTTTATGACCATTCCTGAAGCTGCTCAGCTTGTTATTCAGGCTGGTTCTCTTGGAGATGGAGGAGAAGTCTTTGTCCTTGATATGGGTGATCCAGTAAAGATAATGGAGCTTGCTGAGGACTTAATAGAACTATCAGGTCTTGAGGTCGGGAAAGATATAGAAATAGAGGTTGTTGGTTTAAGACCTGGAGAAAAATTATATGAAGAGCTTTTAAATGATGATGAAGATAATTTGGCTACTGAACATGAAAGAATCTTTATTACCAGTCTTAATTCCTGTGACTGGCAGAAATTAAATAAATCATTAGAAAGACTTGAGAATCTAATAGATAAAGGTATTAGTTCTAAGATAGTTGATGAACTTGTAGATATGGTTGGTACCTATGAACCCAATCGAGATAAGGTAAAAGAGATAAATTTTGCTGAAGAAAAAAAGAAAAGAAGAAGTAATTAACTAAATAAAATATAAATTATTAGCTAATCCCTTTCAAAGGATAAATTATCCTGAGAAAGGGATTTTTTATGTTAAATTCATTAATATATATTTTTTTAGAAAAATATTGTATTTTATGCAGGAGATTATGAACTTATGTTTAAATATATATCTATAACTAAAAATTTTATGAGGAGATGAGTAGAGAAATGAGTATTTCAAAAAGATTTAAGTTAAACACAGTTTATCTATTTTCAACACTTTTTATCGTATCAGTTATTTTAGATTTAACTATTAGTTATAGCTTTTTTGATTTTTCAATTTTACAGACTTCCTTTTATATTTCCCGTCATTTTCTACCGGTCCTGGTCACTATTTTAGGTATATTCTTTGCAGTCTATTTACTTATGATCCAGTTATTTAGAGGTAGATATCCCCTTAATTTCATCAAAAAATATTTTAACAGAAATTTTAAAGGTGATTTTACTCTAAACATTATTTTGGCAGCTGTTTTGATGATTATCGAATATGATTTCAGTCTGGCTAAAATAGTATATATCATCCACTTTTCCTATACTCTAAGTTTAATCATAAAAAGCTATAATGATTACAGACTATTTGATCCGGCAAATAAGATAAATGAGTATGAAGAAGCCATAAAAAAAGAAATTGACAGTAAACATCCTGATCATCAAAAAATAGCTAATTATCTGGAAGAATTAACAAAATATGCTGAAGACAGCCTTTCTAAAAAAGAAATATTTTTAGCAAAATATATTTTAAAAAGTTTTGAGAATTTAATGATTCATTTTATGCAAAATAAGGATACTTTGATTATAGAGAAAAATGATTCAGTTGAAGAATTACAGGAAAACTTCTTTAAGAAGATAATTTCTCAGCTAAAATATGCGATTACAGCTGACCATAAAAATTATGCAAAAGAGATATTTGCTTCTATCTCAAAAATATTGAGAACTTCTGTTGAATGTAATGCTTTAGATGATTTTGAAATTTATAGTGATAGATTAAAGGAATTTTTTGATCATAGTGCTTCTCAAAGAGAATTTGCATTTTCTGCAAAAGTAATAACTCTATATAAAGAAGTTATTGCTTATGTTTTTGAAAAGGAAAAAGAAGATGACTGGGTAAATAAAATCAGAGATAATATTCAATTCTTTTCCTTTAATACCTCAGAAATATATTTTGATGAAGAGTTATTAAAAAACGTATATGAATTACATTACTTATTTTTACAGATAATTGTAGATAAAGAGGATCTAGAACTTTATGAAAAAGCCAGTGATGAGTTATTTAATTTTGTAAATAGAACCTTCCCCAATGTGAATAATAATGATATTAAATATTTACAAATTTATAATGTTATTCATACCAGAAAATTAGTTGAATTACAAAATTCTAAATTAATTAAAATACATCTTGAATTTCTAAAAGATGTAGGTAAATTAGGTTTTAATTATGATAATACTGAAATATATAGATTTATCTTAGAAGGTTTTGATTATATTATTAACAACTGTGAAAAAGTTGAGATAAAAGAACTGGTTAATAAATATAAATTTGCCTTTGTCCTTAAAGCACTTGAAAATGAAGATGGAAAGGCAACTTATTTTATACCTGATTATGAAAAAATGTTAAAAGGTGATCGTAAAAAAGATGAAAAGCTAATAAATAAAGTTACTGATGGTTTTGAAAATTTACTGAAAAGAACCTTATATACAAAAAGTAAGTATGTTAGCCTTTATTTATTTAAACACTTAAATAAAGTGTTCATGATTTATGAAAAAAGTGATTTAAAAGAACAAAAGCTTTTTTTGAATTTATATGAAGAACTACTATATTTCGGACTTTTTAATAAAGATACTGATAATTTTCATTTGATTTTAAAAGAATATCAAAATTTATTTTTTGAATTGGATAAAGAAGGTAAATTATCTAAAAAGTTATTTGGTTATTTTATTTCTATTTATAGAGAGTTAAGTAAAGTTGCTATTGAAGAAAGATTAATAGATTTTGTAATCAGTATTAATAGAAAATTATTTGATATTGGTAAAGATAGTAATTTGATCTCAAAGAAAACAGAACTTAAAAAAGAATTAAATAATACTCTTTTCCAGATAGGAGTCAAAGGCGTAGAAAATAGAATTGATGATATCATCAGGAATTCTTCTGATAAACTGGGCTGGCTTGGAAAAGAGGCAATAGAAAATGAAAGACACAAGATACTGGAAAATATCCTGGATAAAGCAGTAAGTTTGATGAATCTCAGTCAGGATTTAAAAATAAATGAAGGAACAATTATCTTTAATGGCACCTTATTTGTAGTTTTAGGTGGATATGCCCATTATAGAGATAATCAGGGAGCTATTAGTAAGCTAAAAGCAGCTGTAGCTAATATAAATTGTTCTGAAAAACTCTATAGTTCAAAACTTATCAGAGATTATGAAAGTGAATACTGGGATGATTTAATGGGGGGAGATGCTTCAAAATCCATGGATAGATTTTATAATAAACTAACTTTAAATAGTGCCTGTTAATTAATGAAAGGGGAATGATAATGAAAATGAATATAGATTCTATTAAAAGTCCATTACAGATGATTGGTTTCTTTTTGGCCTGGATTGAGACAGTGCTGGCAGTTAGTCTCTGGCCTATTAAAGGTAATAATAGCTTAATGACCATTCTATTATTTTCTTTAGTAGGAATAGCTTTAATATTTACTCTATCTTTGATGTTTACCTTAATTCATTTTACCCGCAATTATCCCCAGTGGCTTTTTAATCCCAATGATTATGATCCTGGAGTCCAGGATGAACTCTTTGACCATGATTATAGTAAAAGTGAGGCTAAAGGTGATTTCAATGGCTGAGATTAAGCTACAGTTTTCTGTGGTTTGTGAGTGGAGTGATGGGAAAAACATAGGTAATATCTATAATGGCTTTAGACCGGTTGAGATCGATCAATTTTTTATAGTTAATAAGTGGATCTGGGATGATCAGCTTAAAGCTGAGTTTGAAGTTGATGATCAATTTTATCAGGAGACAAGAATTATAAATGGAGAAAGTGAAGTTTTAGCTTTTTCTAAATCAGATTTATTTAGAGTAAAAAATTCTCATACCCATAATAATTATTTTAAAGAGATTGAATTTAAAGAAGGAGCTGATTATCGAGTTGAGGTAAAGCTTTTTAATGCTGAAGGTGAATTGGTAGAAAACGGTAGTCTTAATTATCCTATTTTTGTAAAAAAAGCTAAATAAATCATTAATCCCGGGTTAGAGTGAAAATTCATCCCGGGATTTTTAATTTTTCTTATCTTGTATAGACAAGAATAGCTAATAGTCCAGGAAAATATAAAAAATATGTAGAATTTTTAGATATTTATGCAGGAATTCTTAATTTTGTGTATAATAGTATAAGTGTAAGCCAGTTTACACTAGACAAGAAACAGTTTTGACTATACTAAAATTTGGAGGGAATAGATTATGTTGGATAGAAATTCTGATATTCCTTTATTTAGACAAATAAAAGAAAAATTAGAAAAAGAGATACAAAAAATGCCAGCAAATACTAAAATAGATTCTGAACCAAATCTTGCAGATAGATATCAGGTAAGTAGAGGAACAGTAAAAAAAGCAATTGATCTTTTAAATAAAGAAAGAAAGGTTTATCGTATTCCTAAAAAAGGAACTTATGTTGCTGAAAGTAAAATACAGCGTCATTTTGACAAATTACCCAGTTATAGTGAAGAGATCAAAAAAAGAGGTCTAAAACCAGGAGCACATAGTGTTGAATTTGCCAAAGAAATAGCTGATGAAAAGGTACAAAAAATATTAAACTTAAAAAAAGATGATATAGTCTGGAAAATAAAAAGAATTAGAACTGCAGATGAAGTTCCAATCATTTTGACTACTTCCTATTTACCAACTAATATCTTTCCTAAATTTACAAAAGAGGAAGTACTTGATTCCCTATATAAAGCAATGGAAAAAAGATATGATAAAAGACCTTATAGGGCTCATGAAAGTTATTCAGCTGTTAATTCAAATCATGTAATTTCCTCTCTTTTAAATATAAACAAAAATGCAGCCTTAATCTATTCAGAAAGACTTTCTTTTTCTAAAAATAATCGACCGGTAGAATACTCTACCAGTTATATCCGTGGTGATAAATATGAAATCCATGTTGATGTAAGTCCTGATGGTTCAAAAAATAAAAATAAAAAGTTTTTGAACAAAAGGGGAGATTTTAATGAAAGCTAAGATTGTATTAGGAATTGACCTGGGAACATCTGCTGTTAAGATTCTGGCTGTTAATCAAAAGGGAGAGGTCATTGACAGTCAGGAAAAAGAATATGAAATCATAAGAGATGGAGTTAAAGTTGAACAAAAGCCTGAGGATTGGTGGCAGGCAGTTAAAAAAGGTATAAAAGATTTAGAGATAGATAAAAATAGAGTAAAGGGAATTGGGATGTCCGGTCAGCTTAATGGACTGGTCTTAGTTGATAAAAAGGGTAATCCTTTAAGAAATGCAATTATCTGGCTGGATAGAAGAGCCAGTAAGCAGGCCCGGTATTTAAATAAAGAATATGGAGATTTAATCAAAGATTATTCTTTTTCTCAGGCAGGACCTATCTATAATTTAAGTAAATTACAGTGGCTTAAAGAAAATGAAAAAGAAACCCTAAAAAATACATATAAGATTCTCTTTGCCAAAGATTATATAACCTATAAACTGACTGATGAATTTGTAACTGATGTCAGTGATGCAGGAGCAGCTTTAATGTTAGATTTAGAAAAAAGAGATTGGGCAAATGAAATCTTAGAAAAAATAATAGATTTGGATAAATTACCTGAGTTACATGAATCAGTAGATCTCATAGGTAGTTTAACTTCAGAGATGGCAGAAAAATTAGGATTAAAAGAAGGGATACCGGTAGTAGCCGGAGCAGGAGATATGGCCGCCCTTTCCCTGGGAACAGGTGTGGTTAGAGAAAATAAGGCCTGTGCTACTATTGGAACAGCCGGTCATGTTGCCGCCTATTTACCTCAATTACCTAAAAAATGTGATGACCGAGTCTGGGTTATGGCTCATGCTATACCCGGTAAATACTTCTGGCATGGTCTGGTCATGACCGGTGGCTATTCTCTAAAATGGTTTTTAGAAAATTTAGGTCAGTTGGAAAAAGAAAAAGCCGGAGATCAATCTCCCTATCAGCTTTTAATGGAAGGACTGGAAGATGTAACTCCTGGAAGTAATGGTCTTATTTATTTACCATTTTTAGATGGGGCAGCAACTCCCTATCAAAACCCGGAAGCTAGAGCCGGTTTTATAGGACTTACTTCAAATCACAGTAAAAAAGAAATGATAAGAGCAGTTTTGGAAGGAGTAGCCTATAATTTCCGTGATTCTTTTGAGATTATTGACCCTGATCAGGAGATAAAAGAGATCATGGTTGGTGAAGGTGGAAGTAAAAATCTTATCTGGCCTCAGATTATGGCTGATGTAATGGGCAGAGATGCCAGACTTTTATCAGAACTAAATTCTTCTGCTTTAGGTGCTTCAATGCTCGCTGGAGTAGGGAGTGAAGTCTGGTCAGATTTTGAGGAAGCAGACCAAAAATTAATAAAGAGCAAACAAAGTATAAAATACAGTCAAAAAAATCACCAATTCTATAACAAAAGTTATCAAATATATCAGAAAATTTACAATAGTTTAGAAGATAGTTTTCAGGAATTAGCTGAATTGGAGAATAAAGGAGGCAGTTTAGATGACTAAAAAGTATGAAGTTCAGTATATGACCAGACCGGAGATAAAAGAGCATATAAAAAATAAGGGAACAGCTATTTTACCAATTGGTTCAACAGAACAGCATGGTCCCCATTTACCTTTAGGAACAGACACCATGATTGCTAAGGAAATGGCTTTAAGACTGGCAAAAAGGATAGAGGCAGTTGTTTATCCTCCAATTCCCATTGGTTATACCTGGGTCTGGCGGGATATACCTGGTAATTTATATATATCTATTGAACATCTCAAGGGCATGATCAAGGATATAGTGAGAAACTTAGATCGTAATAATTTAAAAAAATTAATCATTGTTAATGCTCATGGAGCAAATGATTCTTCAATTAAATATGCAATAAGAGAGCTTACTGATGAAATCGATCTGGATATATATTATTTTACCTATCCAGCTTTAGATAAAATAAAAGACAAAATAGATTCCAAACTCTGGCATGGAATGTTACATGCTGAAGAGATTGAAACTTCCATGATTTTAGCTATAGATGAAGATTTATGTGATATGGATAAAGCTGTTAGTGAATATCCAGCTGATGATATTTCCTATAATTATCACCATTCAAATTTACCGATGGGTGCTTTAAGTGAAAGTGGAGTTTTTGGTGATGCTACCAAAGCAAGCAGTAAAAAAGGGGAGGTGATTTTTAAAATAACAGTTGATCACATGCAGGAAGTAATTGAGAAGGCAGAAGAAAGCAAGGATTTTAAAAAATAAAAGGGGGAAATTAAAGTTATGAAAAGATTATCTGTTATTTTAGTCGCTGTATTTTTAATAACTGCAATGTTTACTGCAACTGGTGTTTTGGCCCAGTCTGCAGATGAGATTAGTTCAAGAGTAGAAGTAGAGGGCTGGAAATATGTTATTGATTCCAGTGATAATATGGTTGATACTTCTCAGTATAAAAAGGATGGACCTTACACTATTGGTTATGTAACAATCTTTATGGCTAATTCCTGGTCAGCCCAGATGAAAGAAGAAATTGTAAGAGAAGCTGAAAGACAGGAAGAAGTCGAAGGTATCCAGCATATTAATGCTCAAAGTAGTGTTTCCGGACAAATTTCTGCAGTTGAGGACTTAGTCGCCAAAGGTGTAGATGCAATAGTTATTGATCCAATTTCTCCAGAAGCATTGGTCGGTGCCTTAGAATCAGCTCGTGAAAATGGAGTTCCTGTAATTGCCATTAGTAGTACAATTCCTGCTGAACAGGTTACTGCCTGGGTAGGAAGAAGTGACTATGATTATGGTAATGTTACAGCTAAATGGCTTGTTGAAAAGATGAATGGAGAAGGTAATGTAGTTGCTCTTTCCGGTATAGCAGGTAACTCTACTGCTCAAAGTAGATGGCAGGGTGCTAAAGATGTATTTGATGAATATCCAGATATTGAGATTTTAACTCGTGAATTTGCCCAGTGGGGTTTTGCTCAGGCTAAAACAGCTATGTCTAACGTTTTAGCAGGATATTCTAATATTGATGCTGTCTGGTCTGGTGGAGGAGCTATGACTCAGGGAGCTATGGAAGCTTTTGAAAGTGCCGGTCGCGAAATGGTTCCTATGGTTGGGGAAGCCAATAATGGTTTCTTATTAGACTGGATAGAAGCCAGTGATCAGGGATTTGAAAGTATTGCTTTCAATAACCCAACTTCTCATTCAGCAATTGGAATGCGTCTTGCACTTAAAGCTCTAAAAGGTGAACCTATTCCTGAATCAGTTTATGCTACCGGACCATATATTCTTGGATTAGATGAAGCTAAAAAATATGCTCGTCCAGATCTTGAAGATGGCTACTGGACAGGTCATACTCTAAGTGAAGAAGCATTAGAGGAATTGTGGGGCAAGTAATCTAAAAATTGAACAGGAGGGGAGTGATCCCCTCCCTTTTTAAAAGTGAGGTGAATATAGTTGAAAGATGAAAATATAATACTTAAAATGGAAAATATTCATAAATCCTTTCCTGGAGTTAAAGCCCTGGATTCAGTAACATTTGATTTAAAAAAGGGAGAAGTACTGGGGCTGGTTGGGGAAAATGGAGCAGGAAAATCAACTTTGATGAATATTTTGACCGGAGTTTTAAAACCGAATCAGGGTACAATTAATTTAGAAGGACAAAATGTTGAATTTCACGATAATCAACAGGCCCAAAAACATGGTATTTCCTATATTCATCAGGAATTAAATTTAATTGATGAATTAACTATTATGGAAAATTTATTTTTAGGAGATCAACCATTAAAAAAATGGGGATCGATTAATTTTAAAGAGATGAGGGAAAGAAGTAAAAAGGTATTAAAAAGATTAAACTTAAATCTTTCTCCTGATCAATTAGTAGAAGAACTATCCCTTGCCCAAAAACAGATGGTTGAAATAGCAAAAGCTATTCTTTTTGAAGCTAAGATAATTGTAATGGATGAACCTACTTCTTCTCTGGCAGATGAAGAAATAGAAGTCTTATTTGAAATGATAGAAGATTTACAAAAAGATGGTAAAAGTATTATCTATATTTCTCATCGACTTGATGAGGTTTTTTCCCTTACCAATCGCTTAATAGTACTTAGAAATGGTAAAAAGGTAGCGGTTAAAAATACTGATGAAGTTGACCATGACCAATTAGTTAATATGATGGCCGGTAAAGAAGTAGCAGAAAGATTTTTTAAAGAAGAAACTAATTTTGGTGACGTTATTTTGGAATCAAAAAATTTAGCCGGTAAAAAGACTAAAGATATTAGTTTGAAATTAAGAAAAGGTGAACTACTGGGGATTGCAGGCTTAATGGGTTCAGGTCGTACAGAATTACTGGAAATGATGTTTGGAGTTAAAAAAATTAAAAATGGTGAATTATTTTTAAATAATAATAAACTTCATCCACGTAATACCACTCAGGCTATAAAAAATGGACTTGCTTATTTACCGGAAGATAGAGGCTTAAAGGGACTTTTTTTAGATTTTGATTTACTTAAAAATATCTATATTTCAAAAGTAGAAAAAAATGAGATTATTACAAATGAAGAAAAAGCAAAAGAACCTATCCTTAATATAATTGAACAGTTAAATATAGTAACTCCTTCAGCCAGAGAAAAAATAAAAAATCTTAGTGGTGGAAATCGCCAAAAAGCAATTTTAGGAAGATGGATGTTATCAGAAATGGATGTTTTATTGATTAATGAACCAACTAGAGGTATTGATGTTAATGCTAAAACTGAAATATATAAATTTTTATTTGAATTAAATAAACAGGGTGTAGGAATTATTATGGTTTCTTCAGAACTACCTGAAATATTATCTATTAGTGATCGGATTATAGTCATGTATGAAGGTGAAATTAATGGACGATTTACTCGCAAAGAAGCCAATCAGGAGCGAGTTCTAAAAGCGATGACCGGGAAAAAGGCTGATTTAGCTGAAAGTGGGGTGGAGACTTAAAATGCTGCAAAATAATCAGGAAAAAAATAAACTGAAAATATTGTTGACTAAAAATAAGGATCTAAGTTATTTATATTTAATTGTAGTTATGATCATAGCAGGTGCTTCCATATTTATCCCTTCTTTTAGTAGAGGTCAGAATATAACAAATCTTTTTAATCAAATGGCTCCTATGGGAATTGTGGCTTTAGGACAGACTTTTGCCATTATTACAACAGGTATTGATCTTTCAGTTGGTTCAGTAATGAGCCTGGCTACAGTAATTACAGCCACTCAACTGGATCCAGCCAACCCGATGTCAGTTTTTATAGTTTATCCTTTAGTAATTGGGGTTTCATTAATTATTGGAAGTGTTAATGGATTTATTATCTCGAAGTTTAACTTAGAACCTTTAATAGCCACTCTGGCTACGGGAAGTATCATAAATGGTATCAGTCTTTTGATTTTATCCCATCCAGGTGGTTTCTGTCCGAGAATGTTTACTAATGCCTGGTTAACTGAATTAGGTGGAATAGTACCCTTATCTATAATATATTTTTTCATATTAATTTTAGTCACTTATTTTATTTTAAACCATACCCGTTTTGGTCGGAGAGTTTATGCTATTGGTGGAGATGAAGAAAAGGCCAAAATAGCCGGGATTAATGTTGATAAAGTAAAAATAAAAGTTTATATGGCCAGTTCTTTATTAGCAGGTATAGCCGGTCTGGCTCTTGCGGCCCGGATGAGATCAGGTGATCCGGTTAGTGGTTCAACCTTTACCCTTTATTCAGTTGCTGCTGTTTTAATCGGGGGAACTACTTTTAGTGGTGGTAAAGGTGGAGTTATAAGGACTTTTGCCGGTGTTTTAATTTTGAGTCTGGTTAGTATTATTTTAAATTTAATTGGTGTATCTCCTTTTTATCAAAATGTGATGACCGGTTTAATTATAGTACTGGCTGTTATTAATAGTTCACTGAGAAAGGGTTAAGAGGTGATCTGAAATGAATTTACCAATAATAAATAAATCAATGAGTCGTAATGCAAAAGTCTTTATATCATTGCTATTAGTTGTAGTTGTTTTATTTGCAATAAGTGGAATTTTTAATCCACGCAGTCTTAGCCCAAATCATATATTAGAAGTAGTAAGACAGAGTGCTCCTCTGGGAATAACTGCCATGGGACAATCAGCAGTTATTTTAACCGGAGGGATAGATCTCTCAGTAGGTGAGATCATTACCATGACTAATATTATTTCTGCTGATATGATGAAAGGGCGTAATTTAAGAACTGTCCCCGTAGTTTTATTACTTTTGCTTATTGGTGCTTTGATAGGTGGAATGAACGGGTTTATGATTGCTACTACTAATATACCACCAATGGTTATGACTTTTGCCATGTCTTCAATGGTTAAAGGAGGTTATTTACTTTATAGTGGTGGTGCTCCCCGAGGCCGGGTTTCACCAATTTTACGATATATTGGTACTGAGAGATTTCTGGGAATTCCAGTAACAATCATAGTTTATGCTCTCTTAATTGTAGCTGTACTCTATTATTTCCAGAAAACTAAATGGGGAAGATCTGCTTATTTTATCGGTAACAATCCGGTGGCAGCAGAATATGCCGGTATACCTAAAACATATAGATTAATTATGATTTATGCCTTTAGTGCGATGATGGCTGTGATTGCGGGCTTAATACTTTCCGGATATATTGGAATTGGTAATTTTGATGTTGGTGGAGATTCCTATATGTTAAATTCAATAGCTTCCTCAGTTGTCGGAGGTAATACTTTTAATGGTATCGGTAATGTAGGTGGAGCAGCAATTGGTGCTTTGATTATTACTGTTATTGAAAGTGTAATGACTTCTCTAGGAGTAGCTGAAACCGGTAAACTGGTAATGAGAGGTATCATTATTATTACCATGGTAACTCTTTATATGGGTTCAATTGATTTAGGAAAAGTTAAAAAACTCTTTAGTGGAGAAGGGGGTTCACTTGAGGATGCCCGGGGAAATTAAGATTGATTTAAAGGATAAAGTTGTGGTGATTACAGGTGGAACCAAAGGCTTGGGACGTGAAATTGCCCTGGGAGCAGCTCGGGAAGGTGCCAAAATTGCAGTCTGTTCCCGGAGTGAAGATGCTCTTGAGGATTTAAGAAATGATTTAGTAGAAATTTATGCTGATCAGAGCAATTTTTATCTACAGGCTGTAGATGTAACTGAAATTAAGAAGCTGGAAGATTTTGCTTCTAATATAGTTGATTCTTTGGGAAAAGTTGATGTTTTAATTGCTAATGCTGGAGTGACAGATCAAAAACACCACTCTCTGGTTGATCTGCCCAATGAAACCTGGGAGAAGATCATGAAGGTGAATTTAAATGGCAGTTATTTTACCATCAAAACTTTTTTACCACTTTTGGAAGAAAGTAAAGGGAATTTAATTATTATGACTTCGCTTTTAGGCCAGAAAGGTTATGGTAAAGCCAATGATGGACCTTACTGTACTACTAAATTTGGCCTGGAAGGTCTAAAGGAAGTGGCAGCTGAAGAATATCAGGGAAAGGTAAATGTTAATACAATTTTTCCAGCCGAAAAGGTTAACACAAATTTCTTTTCTCATTTATCAGAAGAGGAGAGAGCTAAATTAGCTGATCCGGATGTTATTGTGGAACCTACTTTATTTTTGGCTTCACTTCCTGAAGATAGTTTAACTGCTCATTCTTTAAATGCCAAAAAGTGGCGGGAAGATTCAGGATATAAAGAAGGTTTATTAAAAAGAGCAAGAAAGGAGAATAAATAATGGGAAAGATACAAACTATTAATGGTCTGGTAGATGCAAAAGATTTAGGTTTTACCTATACTCATGAACATTTAGTCTGTTATCCTCCTGAAATAGCAATGAAAGGTGATCCAGATTTTGAACTTCCTCATGAAGATAAGGCTATTGAGGAGTTGAAAATGTTTAAAAATGCAGGAGGAAATACTTTAGTAGAAGGTACAGCTATAGATTATGGTAGATCTCCTAAAGCTTTAAAAAGAATAGCTGATGCTGTTGATGTTAATATTGTTTTTCTTACCGGTTTTAATAAAGGTAGATTTTATCCAAACTGGGTGATAAAAGCCAGTATAGAAGAATTGAAAGAATTGATGGTTGATGAGTTGCGAAATGGAGCAGATGATACTGATCTTAAGCCTGGTTATATTAAATGTGGCAGCTGGTATAATGTGATTTTACCTGAGGAAGAAAAGGTAAGCAGAGCTGCAGCCAGAGCTCATAAGGAAACAGGAGCTCCTATCTGGGTTCATACTGAAGCCGGAACTATGGGTTTAGAACAGTTAGATATCTTAGAAGATGAAGGTGCAGATTTATCTAAAGTCTGTATTGGCCACTCTGACCGTAATGCTGATCTCTGGTATCACAAGAAAATGGCTGAAAGAGGAGCCTATGTTGGTTATGATGGCCCAAGTAAGGTAAAATATTATCCAGATTCAGTAAGAGTTGAACTTATAAAAGGAATGTTAGAGGCCGGATACCGTGATCGTCTACTTATCTCCGGTGATATGGGACGTAAATCCTATCTTAAATCTTATGGTGGTGGACCTGGTTTTGAGTTTATTTTAAAGAAATTTATTCCTCGTTTATTAGAACAGGGACTTGATGAAAAAGATATAAAAGCTATCTGGGAAGATAATCCAGCTGACTGGTTAAGCTTTAAATAATAATTTTAACAAGTGAGGTAGATAAAATGGTGAATAGACAGTTTATGGATATGTTAGGTGAGGAAAAGATAATTGGAATTTTACGCGGCTTTGAAGCTGAAAAGACAAGAAAGTTAATAGAAATATATAAAAAAGAGGGAATTAAATTTATAGAAGTTACTTTTAATTCTCCAGAAGCTTTAAAGATAGTAAGTGAGTATGCAGATAAATCAGATATCTATATTGGAATGGGAACTGTTAAAAATAGTGAAGAGCTTAAGAAGGCTCTGGAAAGTGGTGCCCAGTTTATTGTAACTCCAAATTATAATTCTGAAGTGGTGAAAACTGCTAAAAGAAGAGGAGTACCAATTATAAGTGGGGCCTATACTCCTTCTGAAATTTATGATGCCTACCGGGATGGAGCAAATGCTGTAAAACTTTTTCCGGCTTCAATTCCAGGACCAGATTATCTAAAGAGTATAAGAGGTCCTATTCCAGAAGTTGATATTATCCCTACAGGTGGGATAGATGAAAGTAATATTAGTGATTTTCTAAAAGCCGGAGCTTTTGCTTTTGGCATCGGTGGAGGTTTAGTAGATAAAGAAAGTGTGAAAAATGAAGACTGGGATAAAGAAAGAGAAAAGGTTAGAAAGCTAATGAGTAAACTTAAGTAACTAATGATTAAACTTCAATAAAAACTCCCTATTTTATCCCTGGCTAGAGTAAAAATCTGGTCAGGGCTTTTTTTGTGTATAATATATAAAAAACATATAATAAAAAGGAATATTAATAATTATCACGAAAAATTTAATTAAGGTTTAAATATTATTTTTAAAATTAAAGGATGGGATATATTGCTAAAAAAATTAATTAATAAATTCAAAAATATTTTTAATAAAAAAGAAAAAGAATTTGATTATGTAGAAAATAAAATTAGTAAATATCATGATTTATTTCATAATTTTGGTGAGTACCCACTAAATAAAAGACAACAAAAGGCAGTTGTCAAAAATGAAAAATATAATCAGGTGATTGCTGCTGCTGGAACTGGAAAAACAACTGTTTTAGCTTATAGAATAAAATATTTAATTGAAGAAGGAGTAAAACCTGACCGTATTCTTGCAATTACTTTCTCTAATAAAGCAGCGGAAGAAATGGAAATTAGGTTAAAAGAAAAATTTAATATCACTGAAGTAAATGTTAGTACTATTCATTCTTTTGCTAATAATATTATAAAAGAAGAAAATGAAAATAAGTTATCTACTATAGAATCTCATGAATGGGAAAATATTATAGAAGAAGCTTTTGATGATTTAATGGAATATAATACAAAATTTAGAAAAAATTATTACTTATTTTTAAGTCATAATGAGTCTGAAAATATTAATGAAGAAGAATTTGAAAATAAAACAGAATTTGTTGCTAAAAAAAGGGAAAAAAATTATGAAACTTTCAAAAGTGAAGAGGTAAAATCACAGGCTGAAAAATTCATAGCTGATTTACTTTTTATTAATAATATAGATTATCAATATGAAAAAATTGCAGATTGGGCTGACAAGTCAAAAGATAAAATTGTATATCAACCTGATTTTTATCTTCCAGAATATGATATTTATATAGAACATTGGGGAATAGATAGGGATAATGAAGTTCCTGATTGGTTTGAATGGTCTTCAGAAAAATATTTAGCTAAATTGGAATGGGCTAAAAATCAGTTTGAAAAACATAATAAAATACTAGTTGAGAGTTTTGATTATGATTATCAAGAGAATAATTTAGAAAGTATATTAAAATCTAAATTAAAGAAAAAAGGAGTGGAGTTTGAACAGGAAACATTTAAAGATTTTGTTGATTCGGTTGTTGATGTAAATACTAAAAATATTATTGACGATTATAAAAACTTTATTGAAGAAGCTAAAAAAAATAATCTTAGTGTAAATGAAATAAAAAATAATATGGATAATTTATCTAATAGAGAATATTATTTTACTTTATCTGCCATGGATATATATAAGTATGTAATTAATTTTTTAAATGAAAATAGAAAAATAGATTTTAATGACATGATTTATAAAGCTACAGATATTCTAGAAGAGAAAAAGAAATATACTGATAGATATGATCATTTATTAGTTGATGAATTTCAAGATGTATCTTTTGCCCATATTTCAATCATTAAAAAGTTTTTTAAAATGGATTCAGATATAAAATTATTTTGTGTAGGAGATGATTGGCAGAGTATTTATTCTTTTCAGGGATCTGATCCAAAATATTTTATAGATTTTGAAAAATATTTTGCTAAAGCAGCTAAAACTTATCTTGTAGATAATTATCGTTGTCCAAAAAAAATATTAGATGCGGGTAATGATTTAATAGCCAATAATTCTAATCAAATTGAGAAAAAAGTTATTGCCAATAATGATTATGAAATGA
>DATFIM010000017.1 GCA_035270125.1 Halanaerobiales bacterium
ATATTATACCATAAAGAGGGAGGTTAAACAAACATATGTTTTTTATTTTTAGAATATTAAATACCTAAACATAATACTTAAAATTCAAAACCGTCTTCTCTTTCCTCGGGGCAAGCCCACGAGGTTTGCGAGCAGACTTTCACTCTATCACTACCTCTATTAATATTATAATTATTTATTTTTTATATAACCAGTAATAAAATAATACATTGATCCAATAAAAACCCATACTAATAAAGCATAAAATATCATAGGATCCTCAAACATTGATACAATTGATAGTACTAAAGCTGAAATAATTGTTATAAAAACAATAAGATATAAAATAGAAGCAGGTAACTCCATTTGAGCTTCTGAAATCTTTTCAGGATTATTTAATTTAATCTTTAAAGCAGCTATAGCAATAAGGGCCATAGATATAAGAGTTACTATTGAAGTTAAAGTTCCAATATAAAGAATTGTCATATCCAATAACAATAACAAACTGGACATTATAAACATAATAACCAGGGTAATTCCAGGTACCTGAGATTTATTTAATTTACTAAAAAATCCAGGTAAATAACCATCATCTGATAGACTGTATGCCAGTCGACTTGCTCCAGCAAAAATAGAGTTAATGGGCATAACTACCGCAATAATAGCACTTATTTTAATTAAGTTAGTTAGATAAGGATTGAAAAAAACTGAAGAAGCACCTACCAAATTAGGTTGATTGGCTTTAATAAAATCCCAGCCCAGACCACCTGAAAAAACCAAAGAAGTGGTGATATATAATGCCCCGATAATTATGGAAGCAATTATAATTGATAGGGGAATATTCTTATGTGGATTTTTTATTTCATCACCAATTTCAGCAACAAAGTACATTCCTGAATAGGCAAAAAATGCCGTCATCGAACCTCTTATTAAAGAAGTTGTTCCTGCTTTAAATGGATTAAGTAAATTATTTATATCAATCTTAAAAATCCCCAGAGTTGTAAATATAATTAAACCTAAGGTAACAATAGATACTAAAACTCTCTGCACTCTTTCTGTAGTCTGAATACCAAACCAGTTTATTATAAAAAATATAAATAAAAGTCCTATTCCAATGATTTTATTATTAATTCCAAAAGGTGTATTTACATATTCAGTAAAACCAGTTGCCATTAAAGTTAAACCGTAAAATCCGGTAATTAATCTTAACCAGCCGATTATAAAGCCAGTATAATCACTAAAAAACATTTTTGCATATTTATATGTACCTGCTGTAACCGGGTAAATAGTGGCAATCTGAGCAAAACAGAGTGATGAAGATACAGCTACAACTAAAGCAATAAAATAACTAATAAATAACCCCGGGCCAACTTCAACTGCTAAAGAACCAATTAAAATATATATCCCGGCTCCAATCACAGTTCCGATAATCATAAAAACTGCACCTATCAAATCTATTTTATTTTCACTATCAACTTTAATAATTTTCCTCCTTTACTTTTTTATCTTTGTTTACTTTTTACTTGCAGTTCCTTCAATTTGAACAAGACAATTATCATTGATAAAATCTGAAGTAATTACAGCTCTAACTGGATAATTACCTTCTTCAAAATATTCACACCAGATTTTATGCATTTTTTTAAAATCATCAATATCTTTTAAAATAACAGTTAATTTCACAACATTTTCTAAACTTAACTCTATTTCCTCTAAATATTTCCTCAATTTTTTAAAAATATTACCCAATTGCTCTTCAATTGTTTTACCTCCGGCTCCAATATGTCCAATATAAACAGTATTATCACTGACAACCAGAGTAGAAAGATCATATTCATCATATGGGGGTATAACAACTCTTTTAGTAATTTTAATCTCCTCCATAAATTTATTTTTTTACTCTCTTCCAGTATTTTCTCTTCATTCCATCCCCTGGCTCCATAAATGAAGACCAGTTAAAACCTTTATCCACTAAATACTTATGTCTATCATTATCCACATCATTATTCCCCGGGCAGAGAACAATTTTTCCTCCATCTTTTATTACTCTTATTAATTCATTATACTCTCTGTCAAAATAATCTCCAAATACATGTCCCCCTGTAATTACCTCAGC
>DATFIM010000018.1 GCA_035270125.1 Halanaerobiales bacterium
TTAATTGGATATCCAAAAGCTCCAGTAGAAATGGCAGGAAAACCAATTGATTCAATTTCATTTTCTTCGGCAATTTCTAAACTATTTTTATAACTTTTATTAAGCAATTCAGCTTCAGGTTTATCCACTCCATAAACAGGACCTAAAGTGTGAATTACATATTCATTAGGAAGATTATGTCCCCCAGTAATAACAGCTTCTCCTACCTGTATAGGTGCAAGAGGTTCACATTCTTTTTCAAGCCCAGGGCCAGCTGCTCTATGAACTGCACCTGCAACTCCGCCACCAATCTTAAGCTGAGCATTAGCCGCATTGACAATTGCCTCCAAATCATTTTGACGCACTATATCTCCCTGAACTAATTCAAGAGTGACATTGTCAATTTTAAGCTTCATTAATTAACCTCCTTTATTTTTAAGCCAATTTCAAAGCAATTTCCATCATATCAGTAAAAGTTTTTTCCCGGGCACCTGCCGATAACTCTTCCCCGCTAATTATTGAATCACTAACTGTTAGAATTGATAATGCATTTACATCATATTTAGCTGCTAGAGTATATAATTCAGCAGTTTCCATTTCTAAAGCCATAACTCCATATTTTGCCCACTTTTTCCAGTGATCAGGATTATCATGATAAAATTTATCCTCACTTAATACATCTCCTACTTTAACTTTAGTACCATTTTCCTGAGCAATTTTATAGGCTTTTAACAAAAGATTAAAATCAGGAGTCGGGGCATAATCCCCACCATTAAATCGTTTTTCATTCATACCAGAAGTAGTGGAGGCACCACCTGCCAGGATTACATCTCTTAATTTTGCATTTTCATTAATTGAACCACATGAACCAACTCGCACTAAATTTTGTACTCCGTAATCTTTAATTAACTCATTGGCATAAATTGAAATAGATGGCATACCCATTCCAGTACCCTGAACAGAAATTTTATTGCCATTATATTTACCTGTATATCCTAACATTCCTCTTACTTCATTATAACATTCTATATCTTCTAGATAATTTTCAGCTATAAATTTTGCTCTCATTGGATCTCCAGGCAATAGAATTGTATCAGCTATTTCTCCCTTTTCTGCACCAATATGAACTGTCATATTAACAACCTCCTCTAAGTTTTTTTCCTTTTTTATATTTCTATAAAATATCTTAAATTCCTTTTTGAAAATATTTTTCCATTCTTGCAAATACTCCCTCCCAGGAGAGTTTACGAACAGCACTTTTCAATTTTTCATTTTCAAAAAATCTATTTTTTTGACTTTTATCAATTTGTTTTTCAAGACCCATCATTAATCTCTTTTCAAAACCTGTTAAGTCCTCTTTTTGGGGAATATCAGCATTTTCTAAAGTTGGTAACTCTATATATTCAATAACTTCACTTTGATTTATTTTATTTCCCAGCCAATTTTTAAGACCGGGTAAATCTGTAGTCACAACTCTTAAACCTGAGGCTAAGGCTTCGATCACAACCAGGGCCAACCCTTCATAAAATGATGGCAAACAAAAAATATCACTTTTTCGAAAAATTTCCCCTAATTTTTGCTGGGGTACTGAACCAGGCATCTCTATCTTAGATTCACTCATATTAACTAATCTTTTAATTTCTTCAAATTCCCTACCATTACCTTCTCCTAATAATTTTAACCTTATATTTTCACCTATTTTTGAATTTAATCTTTCAAAAGCTTTTACTAGAAATTTTACTCCTTTTGCATAACTTAATTTTCCTGCATATACTATTGTAATTTCTTCATTATTTTTTTTGATTTTCTCAGACTCATAAAATATTTCTTTATCATAACCTGCTCCTATAACAATAATTTTATTTTCATCTATATTATAAAGCCGATTTATTTGTTTTTTTTGATATTTATTTAAAGCAAATACCATATCTAAGCCCTGACAGCCTTCTAATACTTGATTTTTAAACTTACTAACCTTTTTTAATTGTCTTAAGCCAGTTCCATGAGAAATTGCTATTATTCTAATATTTGGATTTAATTTTCTAACAAGAGAAGTTAAAATCCATAAATGATGAGTTATAATTATATCTGGCCTAAACTCTTTAACAGCTTTTTTAATAACTTTGCTAAAATTATTTTTATATTTTTCTAACATATTATCTGTTAAATCTTTATATCTGGTACTGGGATAAGGCATTACATCACTCATTCCTACAACTGGAAAAGATAATTCATCATTATTAAATTTTACAGGATAAAAATTTTCTTTATTAATATTACCTAAATCAACTTTTTCAATTTCAGCAGGTATTCCTGAAATCACTGCCTGTTTATATCCCTTTTTATTAGCTTCTTTTAATACTGATTGAAGATAAATACCACTTCCGGTTTTTTCAGGTCTCTGTGATAAAATATGTAATATTCTTTTCAATTATTATATCCCTCCTATCTCTAATACTTCTTTAATTTGTAGAGGCACTTCTTTAACTTCACATTTTCTTTTATGTTTAAGCTTTTTATTATATATATCTTCAAGTCCTCGATGGATTTCTATACCAGTTAATTTATTTAACTTTTTAATAACCTGAGAATAATCCTCTTCTACTTCTCTTCCCTCTATTGCCTCTAAAACAGATTTGCTAAATTTATATGGATTGGCAGTAGAATCAATGATAGTAGGAGTATAATCAAAACTTTCTTTTTTATAAGCTTTAAGACAACTATACCCTACTCCAGTATGAGGATCAATTAAATAACCATAGCTGTTATATACATCTTTAATTGAATTCCTAACTTCTTTTTCAGAAGCAGATTTGCCAACAAATAAATTTTGGATTTCAGCTAAAGTATTTGAGTCAATTCTAAATACTTCTTTTTCTTTTAAATTCTTGTACCATTTATTTATTTTTTTACTATTATGGCCGGTTACTTCAAATAGAAAACGTTCTAAATTAGAGGAAATCAAAATATCCATTGAGGGACTTATTGTTTTTTTGAATTCACGATTTATGTTATATTTTCCCGTCTTCAAAAAATCAGCCAAAACTTTATTTTCATTAGTGGCACAGATAAATTTATTAACAGGCAATCCCATTTTATAGGCATAATAACCAGCAAGTATATTCCCAAAATTACCAGTAGGAACAGTTATATTTATTTTTTCCCCTTCATTAATTTTATTGGCATGAAGTAAATGAAAATAACCTGTAAAATAATAAACTATTTGAGGAACAAGTCTCCCCCAATTTATAGAATTAGCAGAGGATAATTTATATCCATTCTTTAATAATAAATTTTTTAATTTTTTATCTCTAAAAACTTCTTTTACTGCATTTTGGCAATCATCAAAATTACCTTTTACTCCTATTACCTCAGTATTATTTCCTGCTGTTGTTAACATCTGATCTTTTTGGACCTGACTTACACCTTTTTCAGGATAAAAAACAATGATTTTAATTCCCTCTACATCCTTAAATCCTTCCAGAGCAGCTTTACCTGTATCCCCAGAAGTAGCTACAAGTATAACTATTTCTTTATTATCCTGATTTTTTTTCACTGATAGTTTTAAAAGATAGGGCATCAATTGTAAAGCAATATCTTTAAAAGCAGCTGTAGGTCCATGCCATAATTCCATAAGATGAGTCTCTTTATCAAAACTAACAATGGGAGTTATCAACTCATCAGGAAAATTATTTTTATTATATGCTTTTTTAACCGCCTTTTTAATCTCATCTTTAGTGAAATCATTCAAAAAATAACTTAAAATCCAACTGGCAATCTTCTGATAATCATCATTTATTTTGCTAAACATTTCATTTTCACTTAATTCAGGGATAGAGTCAGGAACAAACAAACCTCCTTCAGGTACCATTCCCAATTTGATTACTTCAGAAGCATTTAGTAATTTAGAATTTCCTCTGGTACTTATATATTTCATCCTTATCTCTCCCTATTATAATATTAATTTTATTTATCTATACTCTGTACACCTTCATTATCTATTTCAGCAGCTAAACTCATACATTTAATTCCATTATCCAAAAATTTTTCTTTCATCTTTTGGGCTATAAATTGGGCATTATCTTTACTAAAAGCCAATACTGTTGGTCCTGCTCCACTTAAGGCAACACCCAAAGCACCTGCTTCATAACCTGTTTTTATAACTGATTTTAAACCTGGAATTAGTTTTTCGCGATAATTTTGATGTAAACGATCTTCCATAGCTGTTGATAATTTTTGCCAATCTTTATCTACAAAAACTGAGGTTAATAAAGCTGTTCGACTTTGATTAAATAAAGCATCTTGATAATCAACCTTTTCAGGTAAAACTGCTCTCAAATCTTTAGTTTTTAGCTGAAAATCAGGTATTACTAAAATCACTTTTAACCCACTATTTTTTACAGATACTTTTTTATAGTTAAGTTTATTTCCTTTTAACACAGTAATTACATAACCACCTTTAAAAGCTGGAATTACATTATCGGCATGACCTTCAATAGATACCGCCATTTCAAATAATCTTTCCTCACTTAAAGGGGAATTATTAAGTTTATTTAATCCATAAAGAGTTCCAACAATGGCTGTTGCAGAACTACCCAGTCCCCTGGCTATAGGTATTTTACTTTCCTCAATAATTTTCAAATTTTTAATTTCAATTTTACTAACCTTTTGGAATCTTTTTACTGATTTATAAATTAAATTATCAGTATTGGCTATTTCAATTTCTTTTCCCTTTAGTCCTTCTTTTCTTATTTCAATTTCTAATCCCCTTCTATTTTCTTTGAAAATAAAATTGTTATATGATTTTAAGGCCAGACCAAGACAATCAAAACCAGGTCCTAAATTAGCAGAAGTAGCTGGAACTCTAAGTTTTAGCATATTAAACTCACTTCCTTTAATTCTTTATTCTTATATATTATAATTCTTCTCGGATTTTTTTATCAGCCAATTCAACTGCCTTAGCTAATTTTTCCGGGTTAGAACCTCCACCCTGAGCAAAAAATTCATGTCCTCCACCATTTCCCTCAAGTAATTCCATTACTTCACCAATCATCTCATTCATATCTAGTTTTTCTATATTAGCAGCTTTTCCTAATATTAAACGAGAAGTGTTATTATTTTTTTGGCCAAAAATTACAATTGTATCATCATATTCAACAAGTTTATTGGCCATCAGTCTTATATCAGAATAGTCTCCTTCTTCATAAACTTCATTTACCAGCTTATAATTATTGTATTTTTCACTGTTTTTTATTAATTTTTCAACTCTGTAATCTAAGAGTTCATTTTTAAGCTCTTCTACATTCTTTTCTTTATCATCTAATTCACTTTTTAATCTCTCAATTTCAGAATTTATATTTTCGTTTTGTACCCCCAGTATATCACGAGCCTTTGTAATAATATCATTTTTAAAATTATAATCATTTAAAGCTCTTTTTCCACACAAAAATGTTATTCTTGTTCCATCTTTATATTTTTCCTGATCAATAATTGATATTATACCAATCTGCCCTGTATTTTTAAGGTGGGTTCCACCACAGGGAATAACATCTACACCATTTATTTTTACAATTCTTATATTTTCATCCACAACTGCCGCTTTTCTTAATGATAAATCATTCAATTTTTCTTCTCCAGGAAATTCAGAACTAATATTTTCATTTTTGTATATTACTTCATTTATCTTATCTTCAGCTTCTTTAAGTTCTTCATCAGTTAATTCAATATCTGAATCTACAGTAACATGATTTTCTCCTAAATGAAATCCTACAGTCTTTGCATTATACATATCATCAATTAACGCTGATAATACATGCTGTCCTGTATGTTGTTGCATCAAATCAAAACGTCTCTGCCAGTCTATTTTACAATCCAAATTATTTTTTTCTTCCGGTAATTTATCTACAATATGATATACTTCCCCTTTTTCTTCATAAACATATTTTACTTTACTGGAAGCAACACTACCTTTATCAGCCGGTTGTCCCCCACCTTCTGGATAAAAAGCAGTTTTATTTAAAACTAAGTGATATTCTCCTTTTTCCTCTTTATATGAAACAATATCTGCTTTAAAATTTCTTAAAAAAGAATCTTTATAATATAATTTTTCAGTCATTTTTTGACCTCCATTTTATTTATCTATTAATTAATTTATGTATCTTACCTTAAATTTATTTTTCTACATAAAACTCTATTTACCTTCTTAAAAATAAAAAAGCTCTATCATAACTGCAAAATATAAACAGTTAGATAGAGCCTTTAGTAACTAAAAAATTATTTCACTTTTTTGTAGACATTAACTTCACTTGTCTCTCTTAATTTATTTAATTGAGGTACTATTTTTTCAAAATGTTTGCTATTCATATGTTCTTCTAAGCTTTTATGATCTTCCCATTCTTCAATAAAAGTTATAACCTGGGGATTATCGACATCCTGATAAAGTTCATATTTGATATTTTTGTCTTCTTTTCTTGTTTTTTCGATTAATTCATCAACCATCTTTTTATATTTTTCAATTTTTTCTTTTTTAACAACTGATTTTGCTACTACTTTTATCATTATTCCACCTCAAATTACCATTTATTATAATGAATTTTGTCCTCTGTAAATCTATCTGCTTTTCCTTTCTCCTGGGCAGGGTAACCCACAGGTATTAAAGAAAAAGGTTCAATATGTTTTGGTAGTTTAAATAATTCTTTAAAATTTTCAGCTCTATCTCTTTCAGGATAAATTCCAAGCCATACTGCTCCTAAACCTTTATCTTCAGCTTCAAGTAAAATATTTTGCGTAGCAGCAGAACAATCCTGAGGCCAAAAACCATTATATAATTCTAATTTTGTATTTCCACAAACTAGAATTGCTTTTGAAGCATCAGGTACCATCTTTGAATAAGGATGTATTTTAGGAATTTCATCTAATATTTCCTGTTTATCAATTACTACAAACTCCCAGGTTTGAGCATTACCTGCAGATGGAGCTGCCATAGCAGCTTTTAATAAATCATTAATTAATTCATCTGATACTTCCTGATCAGTATATTTTCTAATACTTCTACGTGTAAAAATTGTTTCCATAATTAACTACCTCCTTTCTCAAAACTAACTAACTGTTGTAAAATATTATAGCAGATATTTATTTAATATCAAATTATATATGAACATTTGACAAACTATTCATATATATTTATAATAATATTAAATTGTTTATAAAAGGAGCACAAAAATATGATATATCTATTTACTTTAATTTTAACCGCTATATTATTTATTATTGATAAAGAAAAAACTATAAAAGGATTAAAAATTGGATTAAAAAAAATTAGAAAAAATTCACCTGTTTTTTTAAACCTAATTATACTGGTTGCAATATCTCTATACTTTATATCTGATGATCTTATCATAAGATATTTAGGTGAAGGTAGTGGTTTGGTTGGAATTGGCTTGGCTTCACTTTTTGGTTCAATAGCTTTTATGCCCGGCTTTGTAGCTTTTCCTCTGGCTGGTATCCTTCTTTCTAAAGGAGTAAATTATATTGTAATTGCCGCTTTTACAACTACTCTAATGATGGTCGGAATAGTAACCTATCCGGTGGAAAAAGACTTTTTTGGATTAAAAATAACTGTAATTCGTAATATATTTGGCTTAATTATTGCTTTAATAGTTTCATTTATCATCGGTCTTTCTTATGGGGAGTTGATCTTTTAATGAAAAAACATCTTAAAGATTACTGGTTATTTATTATATTTTCTATTGCAATTTCAATAAGTTATATTTTTGGGATTGAAACAGGTAAAGGTATTTTCAATAATTTTTATGATTTTTTTATAACAATGGTCCAATTTGTTCCTGCTGTTTTTATCTTAATTGGCTTATTTGATGTCTGGGTAAAAAAAGAAACTATAGAAAAACATCTTGGAGAAAATTCAAGCTTTTTATCATACATCTGGGCAATAATTCTGGCCAGTACGACCATAGGTGGTCTATATGTTGCTTTTCCAGTAGCCGCTGCATTATATAAAAAAGGAGCAACTCCCAGGGTAATTTTTACTTATGTAGGAGCTGCTGCTATTTGTCGAATCCCAATGACCTTATTTGAAGCAAGTTATGTTGGGATAAAATTCACTGCAATTAGATGGGGAGTCTCTATTCCATTAATAATTTTAAGTAGTATTTTATTAGAAAAACTATTATCAAAAAAAGATCTGGAGATGATCCATGAATAATAAAGTTTAATAACCAAATAATTCAATTAAAACTAATACCAGAGTTAAAAACACAGCAGAAAAAGCAACTATTTTCCACTTTTCTATTTTTATTACTTCAGGTATAGTAAGCTTTTCAAATTTACCATAATTTAAAAAATTTCTTTTTACAAATGGATAAACATGTGCATAAACTCCGGCTCCGATGAGCATCCCGACTACTCCTCCAAACAAAGCATCCATTGCCCCCTGACCAACTGCTCCAGCCACAGTACCTGGGCAATAACCTAAAAGCCCAAAACCTATTCCAAATAAAAGACCACCAATTATAACTGAACCTAAAGAACCGGATTTAGGATGTAAATTTACATACCCTTTATCATTTAAGAAATATATACCAATCATACCGGTAATAATAGCTGTTATAATAATTTTAATTACCGTGAAATCTTCAAGTAAAAGCTGGCCTATTAAAACATTATAATCTGTAACCCCGCCTTTTTGTAATAAAAATCCAAAAATAATTCCTGTAAATAAACCGAGACTTAATTTTGCTGCTCCTCTTTCTTTCATTTTAATCACACACCCTTATATTGATATTTTTAAGGTAATATTTTTAATATAACAATAAAGCAGTTAATATTCCTCCAATAAAAAAGAAAATAACAGCTATCCAACTACTTATAGCTAATTGAAGAGTTCCACTAATACCATGACCACTTGTGCAACCACCGGCCCATCTTGAACCAAAGCCCATAAAGAAGCCTCCAATTATAGCTACAATTAACCTTAATAAAGGTGTTTGACCAAATTCAGCTATCCAAAATTCTGGTAAAAATTGAATTTGAAATTGTCCTGACAAAATTGATGAAATAAAAGAACCAATAACTATTCCTAAAACTAACATCCATCCCCAGTCTATTAATGGCTTGTATTCTTTATAATACTCATTCTCTAAAACTTTATCTCCTTTTATATATTTTTCTATCATTCCACTAGTTCTAGCAAAAGCTGTTGATGCTCCTAAGGGTTTATCCGAAATAAGAAAAGATAACCAGCTTAACATTCCAATAAAAATTCCAACTAAATATGGAGACCAGCGAGCAAGACTAAATCCCATTTTTAACCCCCCTTTTTTTATTTACTTAAATCCAATACAAGATTACTCAATAATTTAACACCTTTTACTAAACTTCTTTCATCAAAATCAAAATTTGCTTTGTGATGAGCACCTTTTAATTTTGTTCCCAAAATAATAAATGTAGCCAGACCACCATTTTTTTGAACATCTTTCATAAAATAAGTAAAATCTTCACTTCCACCTAAAGTAGCTGTTTCCTCATACACTTTATTAAAATCTGTTAATTTATCTGCTGTACTTTTTATTCGGTTTTGTAATTCAGGATCACTTTTTCCACTTTCTGCTCCTCCCATTGACTTCAATTCAAAATCCACATCATACATTTGGGTACTGTTTTTCAAAACTTTTTGAGCCTGATTATACATATAATTATTTAATTCACTTGTTTCTCCTCTAGTTTCTATTACTAAGTGTGCCTTGGCAGGTATAACATTTCTACCACTACCGGCATTTAATTTTCCTACATTAATTCTTGTAACTCCCTGGCTGTGACGTGATATTGCATATAAATTACTTACTGCATTAGCTGCTGCTAACAAAGCATTATTACCCAGCTCAGGTTGAGCACCTGCATGAGCTGGTTCCCCATCAAAATATGCATCGAATTTTGAGGTGGCCAGAAATCCTTTTGTCCCAGCATAGACTTCAGAGTTATCAACTCCTAGCCCTAAATGAAGTCCGATAAGATAATCAACATCTTCTACTACTCCAGCTTTAGCCATTGACCTTGCCCCTCTAACACCTTCTTCAGCTGGTTGAAAAATAAGTTTAATTGTTCCTGAAAACTCATCCTTGATCTTCATTAATACTTCTGCTAACCCCAAACCAATTGCAGTATGACCATCATGTCCACAGGCATGCATTGCTCCCTCATTTTTTGATTTAAAACCTTCTTCAACAGGTTGATGATCTCTATTATTTGTTTCAGATACATCAACACCATCTATATCAAAACGAAAGGCAATAGTAGGACCAGGGCCATTTTTTAAAATTCCTACCAGCCCTGTAAAACCACCTTCAAAATTATCAATATATTTTAGATCTGCTCCCTGATCTTTTGCTCTTTCAAATTCTTTTTTAAATATTTTTTCAGAAGGTAAACCCATTCTATCTTCTTTTGAAATTACTTCTTTCCCCATTTTTAATTCATAGCCTAATTTAGCTAAAATACCTGCAACTTTTGAAGCTGTTCTAAACTCTATCCAGCCAGTTTCAGGATATTTATGAAAATCTCTTCTATAATTAATCACTTTTTGCTCTATTTCACTTGCAATTTCATCAATTTTTACTTTCATACTTATTCCCCCCAGTTAAGAGCTATTTTACAAAAAGCTTTAACCCCATAACCTAAAGCTTTTTCATCAAAAACATAATGGGGACTATGAGGTGGATAAACTTCTTCATTCTCTTTACCATAACCAAGCCAGAGATAAACTGAAGGAACTTCTTTTGTAAAATATGCAAAATCTTCTCCTCCAGATGCAGGTCTTTCTATATTGATATAGTTTTCAGTCCCAAGAATATCTTTTATTGAATTTTTTGCCATATTAACCATATCTTCATTATTAACAGTGGAAGGATAACTTTTGATATAATCAACTTTGGCTTCTCCTCCCATTCCTTCAGCTGTCTTTTCAGCAATTTCAAATATACGATGATAAACTTTTTGTCTTATCTCTTCATTAAAAGTACGAACTGTTCCTTCTAAATTAATTTTTTCAGGTATAGTATTATATCTAGTTCCACCATGAAAAATCCCAAATGTAACTACTGCCTGTTCAAATGGATCAATATTTCTACTTACAATAGTCTGGATATTATTAATAATTTGAGATCCAATTACAATAGGGTCTATTGCTCTATTTGGTAAAGAAGCATGGGCCCCTCTCCCAATAACTTCTATATTTACTGGATCAGAAGCCGCCATAATAGGACCTACTTTGGTGCCAAGTTGACCTACTTTCAAATCCGGCCAGAGATGCATTGCTACCATGGCATCCACTTTCGGATCTTCTAAAACACCATCTTCAATCATATATTGGGCTCCACCGCCATGTTGAGCATCTTCCTCAGCAGGCTGAAAAATCAATTTAATATTACCCTTAATTTCATCTTTCATCTCCATTAAAACTCTGGCAACTCCCAGACCCATTGCAGTATGCCCATCATGTCCACAGGCATGCATTACTCCATTATTTTCAGAAGAAAAAGGTAAATCAGTTTCTTCTTCCATCTCTAAAGCATCCATATCAAACCTCATACCTAAAGTTTTACCATCTTTACTTCCTCTAATTATTCCAACTACACCGGTATTATAATAATTAGTTTCAACTTCAACTCCTAATTTTTCAAGAATTTTAACAACTTTTTTTGAAGTTCTTTCTTCCTGTCTACTGGGTTCTGGATGACGATGTATATCTCTACGATGTTTTATAATCCA
>DATFIM010000019.1 GCA_035270125.1 Halanaerobiales bacterium
TGGTGTGAATCTCCACTAAGTGGTTCACCAAGATATTCCTCATAAAGTCTTACTATCATTGGGTTTTTATGCGATTTTCTAATAACTTTACTTTCATCTATGCTGGCAAGTCCTTTACCTCTCTTTTCTTTTATTTCTTTATTTACTGGTAAAGGCTGTCCACCTCCACCAACACATCCGTTAGGACAGGCCATAATTTCAATGAAGTCATACTTGCATTCTCCAGCTTTTACTTTATCTAATAACTCTGCTGCTCGTGATAATCCATTTGCTATAGCTATATTTAAGGTCATATCACCAATTTTAACTTCAGCTTCATTAACTCCTCTAAAACCAAGATCAAGTCTTTCTAACTCTTCACCTGTCAATTTTTCTTTAACAGTTCTTACTGCAGCTTCAGCAACACCACCAGTTGTACCAAAAATAGTTCCAGCTCCAGTTGAAGTACCCATCATTTCATCATATTCCTGATCATCAAGACGGGTGAAATCAAGACCTATTTCTCTTATCATTCTTGCCAATTCACGAGTTGTAAGAACAGCATCAGTATCCTTATAACCACTATCATTCATTTCTTCTCTTTCTTTTTCAAACTTTTTGGCTGTACAGGGCATTATGGAAACTGTATATATTTTTTCAGGATCAATTCCACTTTCTTCAGCATAATATGTTTTTGCTAAAGCAGAAAACATCTGTTGAGGTGACTTAGCTGTAGAAAGATTATCTAATAGCTCTGGATAATTGTGTTCAGCAAATTTTACCCAACCTGGACAACAGGAAGTAATCTGGGGTAAGTCTTTTTGACCTTTAACCCTTTTTAATAACTCATTACCCTCTTCCATAATTGTAAGATCAGCTGTAAACTCTGTTGAAAATACTTTATCAAAACCAATTTTATCTAAGGCAGCAACCAATTTGCCAGTTACTACTGTACCAGGTTCATAACCAAATTCTTCACCTAAAGCAGCCTGAATAGCTGGTGCTGTCTGGACTATTACGTGCTTTTCATCATCTTCAATAGCTCTCCATACTCTATCAATTTCACTAACTTCAGTAATTGCTCCCACCGGACAGACTGTTGCACACTGTCCACAGTTAGCACAATTTATTTCACTTTGAGGTAGATCAAAGGCTGTTTGCACAACTGTATCAAACCCTCGACCACTAAATTGCAAGGCAGAAACTCCCTGTACTTCTTCACAAACTCTTACACAGCGACCACATAAAATACATTTATTAGGATCTCTTTTTAGAGAAGGTCCAGTATCATCTATTTCATGTTCGCGAGTTTCTCCTCTTAATTCTTCCATATCATCACTATTTATACCTAAGCTATAAGTTATATCCTGTAATTCACAACTTCCATTTCGATCACATCCAAGACAGTCATTAGGATGATTGGCAAGTAATAATTTTACATTTCTTCTTCTTGCCTTTCTGGCCCTTGCACTTCTAGTATTAATAGTCATTCCATCTTCAGCAGGAGTACAACAGGAAGCCAATAATTCTCCTGATTCTAAATCTTCTACTACACAAACTCTGCATGCACCGTGTATTGTGAGATCAGGATGATAGCATAAAGTAGGTATATCAATACCTAATTCTTTTGCTGCTTCTAAAACAGTTGCTCCTTCTTCAACTTGAATTTTCTCATTATCTATAGTTATATTTATTTCAGACATCTATTATCCCTCCTTTTTTTAATTTTAACCCTGTGATATTGCATCTACTGGACAAACATCTTCACAGGCTCCACAGGAAATACATTTATCTGGATCAATTTCATAAACTTCTTTTGATTTTCCACTTATAGCATCTACTGGACATTCTTTGGCACACATACCACAACCAATACAGGTATCTCCATCTATTACATAAGCACTAGTCATTCCAGGACAAACACCTGCAGGACACTTTTTGTCATAAATATGTGCTTCATATTCATCTCTAAAATATTGCAAAGTAGAAAGAACAGGATTAGGAGCAGACTGACCCAAACCACAAAGAGCAGTATCTTTTATATGATTTGCCAGTTCTTCAAGCAGTTGAATATCTCCCTCTTTACCTTTTCCATCACATAATCTATTCAAAATTTCAAGCATTCTTTTTGTACCTTCACGACAGGGTGTACATTTACCACAGGATTCACTTTGAGTGAAATTAAGGAAAAAACGAGCAACATCAACCATACAGGTGCTATCATCCATAACAACCATACCACCTGAACCCATCATAGCTCCAACCTCAAGAAGTGAATCATAATCTATTGGTAAATCAAGATAGTCAGCTGGTATACATCCACCAGATGGACCACCGGTTTGTACTGCCTTATATTCTCTACCTTCTGCAAGACCTCCACCAATATCAAAGATAACTTCTTTTAAAGTTGTACCCATAGGAACTTCAACAAGACCTGTATTATTTATTTTACCTGTTAGAGCAAAAACTTTTGTACCACTACTATTTTCGGTTCCTATAGAAGCAAAATCATCTCCACCATTATTAATGATATATGGTATATTACCAAAAGTTTCAACATTATTGATATTAGTTGGTTTACCCCAAAGACCTTTATTAGCTGGATAAGGTGGACGAGGTCTTGGCATACCTCTCTTACCTTCAATGGAAGCCATTAGTGCAGTTTCTTCACCACATACAAAAGCACCAGCACCTTTTTTAATATTTAATTTAAAATCAAATCCACTGTCAAATAAATTTTCTCCTAATAATCCATAATCTTCAGCATCTTTTATTGCTTTTTTGAGTCTTTCAATAGCAAGAGGATATTCAGCTCTTACATATACATAACCTTCATTAGCACCAATAGCATAAGCACCAATAATCATACCTTCAATTATACGATGAGGATCCCCTTCAAGTAAACTTCTATCCATAAAAGCTCCTGGATCACCTTCATCAGCATTACAAATTATATATTTTTCATCACCTTCTGCAGAATTAGCAAACTGCCATTTCAATCCAGTGGGAAAACCTCCACCACCTCTTCCTCTTAAACCAGAATCTTTCACTTCAGAAATTATTTTTTCAGGTTCCATTTCTGTTAAAGCTTTACCAGCAGCTTCATAACCACCAGAAGCTATATACTCATCTATATTTTCCGGATCAATTTTTCCACAATTAGATAATACTATTCTTTGTTGTTTTTTATAAAAATCTATATCCTGATAAGAAGGAATACTCTCTTCAGTCATTGGCTCTTTAAATAATAAGCGTTCTACTGTTCTTCCTTTTAGTAAGTGTTCTTCAACAACTTCTTCCATATCTTCAGGGTTTAATTCACAATAAAAAACACCTTCAGGATAAATAACCATAATTGGTCCTTTTTCACAAAAACCATGACATCCTGTTTCCACTACTTTAATTTCGTCCAGAAGATCATGTTTTGCAAGTTCATCCTGTAAACTAAGTTTTACATCTTCTGCACCAGAAGATTTACAACCCGTTCCAGTACAGATTAAAATATGAGAACGATATATAGTTTCATTCATAATAGTCTTTTATACCTCCTTCAGTTTTATTCTTCCATTCGAGCAATCACAAGATCATTTACAACATTTCCATTTATAACATGTTCTACTATAATTTTACTTACATCTGAAGGTTCAAGATTTCCATAAGTTATTCTTTCCTTACCTGGTAATTTAATATCAAGTAAAGGTTCTTTTTCACACATTCCTATACACCCTGTTTGAGTAACTGTCACTTCAATATCTCTTTTTTTAACTTCTTCCATTACTTTTTTGAGAATTTCTCTTGCTCCAGCTGCTATACCACAGGTCCCCATCCCAACAATTATTTTTGGTTTTTCCTTATTATCTCTGGCATTAAGATCTTTTTTTACTTTGTCTCTCAATTCATGTAATTCTTCAAGAGATTTCATCTTAATATCACCTCTCTATATCTATTATTTTTCTACTATTTATATTGTTCCAAAATTTCTGGTACTTTTTCAGGAGTAAGTCGACCATGAGTATCATCATTAATCATAATAACAGGGGCTAAACCACAGGCACCAATACAGGCTACAGTTTCTAAAGTAAATTCAAGATCTTCTGTAGTCTCTCCACTTGAAATATCAAGTTCATCTTCAATTTTTTCTAAAACAGGTCCTGCTCCTCTTACATGACAGGCTGTACCCTGACATACTCTAATAATATTTTTGCCTCTAGGTTCCAAATGAAACTGACCATAAAAAGTAACTACTCCATAAACCTGACTTAAAGAAAGATTTAAATTACAGGCAATTTCTTTTAAAACATCTTCCGGTAAATAACCATATTCTTTTTGAGCATCCTGAAGAACAGGAATAAGATTCTTTTCGCTTTTTTCATAATCAGTCATAATTTCATGTAGAGGTTTAAGGTACTTTTCTAAATTCTTTTTTTCATCCCCACAATTACAGTTACAAGACATATAAATATACCTCCTTTTATATAATTAAAATTATTATAAATTTTTGTTTTTTTAATTAGTTATTAGATTCACATGAAGCTGATATCATTATATGTTACAAAAAAATCAATGTCAATAGTTAATTTAAGTTAAAATTTCCAGATTTCAAATTTTTAAATAAATTTTCAAAATTAAAGTTTTTAAGCTTTAATTGACTCATTATTTTTATTTCATCTAAATAGTGACTATCAGAATTTTTAATCAAAATATAGTTATTTAAATAACTATATTTTTCTTTAAGATTTTTCATTTCTGAATTTTTTGATATTTCCAGAATTTTAAAATTTAAATCCTCTGGAATAAAACCTAAATTTTTAATAATTCCATAACTTTTATCTACATGCGATGGAATAACTATCCCTCCTATTCCCCTTGTTTTATTTACTATTTGATTAATATTTAAATTTACTGCTGTAGCCAACATCCTTTTTTCCTTAGCTCTATAATCATCTTTTTCATCTGTTAATAACTGATAACCAAAATATTCTTCATCATTTTCTCTTTTAGGTAAATTTTTATAAATTATTTTTTGAAAGCTTAATAATTTTTTTATATCTGGAAAAAAACAAAGTAAATGAATTTCTTCTGAACTTTCCACTTCCATTCCAGGAATAACATTAATTCCATATTTTTTAGCTAATGACATTGCAACTTTAACATTTTTAGCACTATTATGATCAGTTATAGCTATGATGTCAAGCCCTTTTTCCTTAGCTTTTTTTAAGATATTTGCAGGAGTCATAAGTAAATTTGCACAGGGAGATAATACAGAATGTATATGAAGGTCTATATTATATTTTTTCATTTTCATCTTCTGCCTGATCATTTTCTATCTGATATAATAAACCTGCCAATTCATAACTGCTCAGATTAGAACGAAGAATATTTACTCCTTTTTCTTTTGCTCTTTTAATTGCCTTATCTTCAATTTCAAAACCCTCAGCCACAACAACTGCAGCAACCTCTGTCAAAAGTGCAACAGCAATTACATTTTGGTGGCTTTGTACAGTAAACCAGAGATCACCTTTTTGAGCTTTAGCCATTACATTACTCAAAAGATCTCCACAATATCCTCCTCTTACCTTTTCTTCTAATGAAAATTCCACAATAACTTCTAAATCCAGTTTATCAATTATCTTCTTCAACTTCATATTCTTCCACCTCACTTTCTTTACTCATAACCGGAGGAAGTTCATGGGCTAATGCTGACATTTCATCAGCTAAATCTCCAACTTTCTTTCTGAGCATAAATACACAATCTGTTCTTTTAGCCTGCCCATTCACTATATCTTCAGCTAAAGTTTCACAATCTGGAGCTCCGCAGGCTGCACAATCAAGTCCCGGTAAAATTTCAATTTCTTCTTCAATAGCTGTTAATTTTTCCATAGCTTTATCTAAATCCTCATCCAGTTTAGCTACATCAGTTTCCTTGAATTTTTGACTAAGTTCATAATTGTAAGCTGAAAAATCCTGATCAACTAATAATTTCCCTGGAGATTGATTTTTATATTTTTCTACTAATTTTTTTATATTATATTTTGCCTGAAAGGAATTGTTAACATTTAAAACTCCTCCAACACATCCCTGAGGACATGATACTAATTCAAAATATTTTATACCATTAATATTGTCTCTAGAAATTTCTTCTAAAATTCCTTTAACCTCTTTTATTCCTGAAACTGAAATAGTTTCATTTTCATCATAATCATTTAAAATATCCTCTTCTCCCCCACTTTGCCCCCAACTAATTCCTAAATAAGGATATTCTTCATAGTCTTTATCATCTGAAGCCATTTTTTCTTCAAAATTTTCTTCTTCCATGATGTCTAGCAATCTGTCATATATTTTTTCAACTGCAATTGCTCCATCTAAAAAACTTTTTTCCTGTCCTAAAGGATTTTCAACTGTAGTTAATTTTGCAGGACAGGGAGTTACAAAAAATACACCAATATCATCTTTAGAAATATTCTCCTTTTTAGAAATTTCTCTTTTTACTTTTTCAGCCATTAATTCCACTGGAGATTTAATAGGTACTAAATTTTCTAACAATTCCGGAAATACTAATTTTATTAATCTTACTACAACCGGACATGATGAAGAAATATATGGCCCTTTATTATTTGTTAAAAATTTTTTTGTTTTTTGAGATATAGCTTCTGCAGCCATAGCCACATCAAAAACACCGGAAAAACCTGTCAACTTAAGTCCTTTATAAATCTTATTTATATCTATTTTTTCATTAAATTGGCCATAAAAACTTGGGGGAATTAAAGCACAGGAGAATTTATACTCGTTTATTTCATCCAAATTATTGGTTTCAGTATATTTAGCATGATATTCACAAGTTCTAATACACTCTGCACAATCTATACAAAGATCCTCTTTTATTTGTGCTTTCCCTTGATGCACTCTTATTGCTTTTGTTGGACAATTTTTTACACAATTAGTGCATCCCTCACATTTATCTTCTTTTAAAAGAACAGAATGTTTTTTCATATATTTCACCTACTCTCCACTTAAACATTTAAGAAGGCTTTAATAGTAGTACCTTCATCTTCAGAAGTCTCAATTTCCATTTTATCTGAATATTGTTCTACATTATTTAAACCCATACCAGCTCCAAAACCTAGTTCGCGTATTTCATCTTCTGCAGTAGAGTAACCAGCCTGTAAAGCTTTATCAATATCTTTAATTCCTGGTCCTTTATCCTCTGCTAAAATTTTTATTTCCTGATTATTAATTATAGCTGTAATTTTTCCACCTTCAGAATGAATAATTATATTCATTTCCAATTCATAAGTAATAATAGAAATTTTTCTTATAATCTGAGTTTCTACTCCTAATTTTCTTAATATTGATTTTAATTTACTGGAAACTTCTCCACCTTTTTTAAAATTCCTTCTCTCTATTTCTTCTTCTATTAATTTTTTACTACTCAAAATTATTCCTCCACTCCTACTCAATTTCATGTAATTTTTCAGGTCTTATACCTGAATTATATAATAGTCCACAGCTTTCAAATAATGGTTTTTTACTATAAAAAAGTTTTATTCCCTTCTCTTTGGCAAGTTGAACTGTATCTAAAACAGGTTTTTTACCTCTTACAAAACAGATAACTTCTATATCTGTCATTTCTGCAGTTCTTACAACCTGAGGATTAGTAAGGCCAGTAAGAAGCATTGTTTTACTATGAGAGAAAGCTAAAACATCACTCATCAAATCAGCACCACATGCTGTTTCTATCTCCAAATCTTCATATTTTTCAAAAACTGATTCAGCTTCCAGCAGTTCAACTACTTTGGATAATTTCATATAAAAACCTCCAGAACTTTGAGCGTATTGTGATTATAATAACTTAATAACTAATAATTTGTCTTAATTATACGATAATTTAAACAAATTATCAACTTAAAATAGCAGCTCTCTTTTTATATCATGAGAGCTGCTTTAATATGATTTTAATAATTTATTTTACTTTAATCATCTATTTTTTCTCCATTAATAAATACTTTTTCAACTTTTGAACTAAAATCAAATGGATCTCCATCAAAAACTACTAAGTCTGCATCTTTACCTTCTTTAATACTTCCAACTCTATCATCCACACCTAGAATTTCTGCTGGATTAATAGTAATTGCCTTAAGTGCTTCTTCTCTATCCATTCCTGATCTAACTGCTAAAGCTGCATAAACAGGCAAGTAATGAATAGGTACAACAGGGTGGTCACTCATAAGAGCTACCTTCACTCCCGCTTCAGCAAGAATACCTGGTGTTTCATAAGTTCTATCCATCAATTCTACTTTAGATCTAGTAGTTAAAGAAGGACCAACAATTGCAGGAAAACCAGCATCTACTATTTCATCTACAACCTTATGCCCTTCAGTACAGTGTTCTAAAGTAACATCAATATCAAATTCTTTGGCAATTCTAATGATAGTCATTATATCATCTGCACGATGAGCATGGGCTTTTAATGGTAATTCTTTATTAAGAACTCTACTAATACTTTCTAACTTAATATCTCTTTTAAAAGGCTTATCTTCTTCTTTTGCGTGAGTTTTTTCTTTAAGATAATCTTCAGCTTTCATAAAAGTTTCTCTCATTTCAGCAGCTACAGCCATTCTTGTTCGTGGACTTTTATTTTGATCATTATAAACTCTTTTAGGATTTTCTCCAAAAGCAGCTTTCATACCAGCTGGATTTTTCACTATCATTTCATCTACTGTATTACCGGTAGTTTTTAATACCAAATTTTCTCCACCTATTACATTAGCACTTCCTGGACCGGTCATTAAAGAAGTAATACCATGAGTCCTTGCATCTTTCATTCCCTCTTCATGAGGATTTATAGCATCTATAGCTCTTAAATGAGGTGTAATCGGATCTGACATTTCATTATAATCTGCACCTTCCCAACCAATACCCTCTTCACTAATTCCTACATGAGTATGGGCATCTATCATACCTGGCATAACTACTTTACCATTAGCTTCATACACTTCAGCATCTGCAGGTATTTCCAGGTTTTCACCTATTTCTTTTATTTTTCCATCATCGATTATAACTGTTCCTTTATCATAATTTTTTGCTTCCATTGTCAAAACTTTTGCATCTTTAATAGCTATCATTTCTTTTCCTCCTTAGAATTTAAAAATCATTTATTTTTATTTAATTTAAAATCTGCTACTGCTTTTCCTACTTTTGCCCCATGATGATTTTTTATTATATATTCATGGTAATTTTGAAGTTTTTCTAACTGTTTTTTAGATAATAAATCTAATTGTTTCATTGCTTCAATAGTAGCAGGTTTTACTCCTCGACTATTACCATCTTTTACTTTTATTGCTAAACCTATATTTTTTTCTAGATGACCAACACAAAATACAGCCTGAGCTCCACTTTTTGCGAAAAATTCACCTTTACCAACTTTTAGTAATTCGGTATTAAACCTTTTTGTTCCTCCAATTAATTCTGGGTATTTTTCCATACTACTGGTAATCCGGATAGCAGCTTCTCTATATTTTTTAGGTAGAGATTTAGGATTTGTTAATCTGGCATAAGCCAGGGCCATATTTTTTAATGGCAGGCCATAAACTACCACTCCACAGCCATCTACCCCGGTATAAATTTTTTCTCTTGGGTATTCAGTTATTTCACTAATTACATCTAATAAATATTCCTGTAAGGGATGCCCCATTTCAGGATAATCTTCAAGATCCCAATCATTATATTGACACATTGTTAACATCCCAGCATGTTTACCTGAACAATTATTTCTAATTAAAGGAGGTTCTTTCCCTTCTTTGCATAAACGTTTAGCTGTTTTTTTGTTTAGGGGAGGATGGGTTCCACAATTTAAATCAGATTCTTTTAATCCAATTTTATCTAAAATTCCCCTAACAACTTCAACATGCTGATCTTCTCCACTATGAGAAGCACACATAATTGCAAGCTCTTTATCAGTTAAATTATATTTATCAGCAGCACCTGAACTTACAACAGGTAGAGCCTGAACTGGTTTAGCAGCAGAACGCCAATAAGTTAGCATTTCACTATTTCCAAACTCAGCTAGCAAATCCCCCTTATCATTAATAACTGCAATATCCCCTTGATGAATAGACTCAATTAATTCCCCACGATAAACATTAACCATATCTTCGGCCAAAATAATATCCCCCTTCAAAATTTTAAAAAAATTCATAAAAAGATTATAAATTATTAATTCTCTATAAATTTATTCTATAATTTTTAGCCAAATCCTTTAAAAAAACAAAAAGATTCTTCGGTTTCCCAAAGAATCTTGTCTTTATAGATCTATTAAACCCAGACTGATTTCAATTGCCTTATTAACTTTTTTTATTGTCTTATCTTCCAAACTGGTTACTTTTCTCTGTAATCTTTTTTTATCAAGAGTTCTAATTTGTTCTAATAATATAACTGAATCTTTTTTTAAACTACTAACCTCTGTAGGAATTTCTACATGAGTAGGTAATTTTGCTTTATCAATTTTTGATGTTATAGCAGCTACAATAATTGTTGGACTATATTTATTACCTATATCATTTTGAATTACAACTACAGGGCGAACTCCTCCCTGTTCAGAACCAATAACAGGGTTCAAATCAGCATAAAACACATCCCCTCTATTAACATCCACTTTTATTCACACTCCAGTTAATCACACTTGAATAAACTTTCATATTTCATTAAAAAATTTCCCAATTTCTAATCTCTTTTGATAAATATGTAATTAAATAGTCAAAAAAACAGGACAGAGGAGATGAGACTACTATCTTGTCTCATCCCAATTTTCCCCATCATCTACTACAAAACCATTTTCAGCAAGCTTTTGATTGAGTGATGCCATTTTTTGGTATCCTTTTGCTAATTCTTTGGCAATTTTTTTGCGTTCTCTTTTACTTAAATTATACCCCTGTTTAAGATTATCACCCATTTTTTCACCTCTCCAGCTAAGTCATTAACAACTTTATAATAAATTAGATTTGTTAATAGTATATAACAAGCTAAAACTCCTGTCAATAGGGGTTTTATAATATTTAACTCAAATTTCATATTTTAATTATAGAGAATAATATAATCCATTTTCTTTAACATAATTAATTAAATCTTCATATAAACGATGATTACTAATAGTATTTTGGTCCCCGATAATTATTAATTTTCTTTTGGCTCTTGTCAGAGAAACATTCATTCTTCTCAAATCGCGTAAAAAACCAATATTATTTCTCTCATTACTTCTAACAAGTGAGAGAACTACTAATTCCTTTTCTCTTCCCTGAAAACCATCAACAGTATCAATTTCTATTTTTTCAGATTTACATCGATGATTTAATAGATCAACCTGATCTTTATAAGGTGTTATTACAGCTATCTTTTCACCGTTAACTCCTAACTTTTGAGCTTCATCTACTAGATCTAATACTATTTCTGCTTCTACAGGATTATCATAAGAATTAGATGAAGATAGTGACCTTTCTTCAGCTTCCATATTCGAAGTATCAATAAATACTATAGGTTTATCAGGTATTAATGCTTTATCAGTAAAACATTTATTTTTATCACTTTCTACTCCCAAATCTTTAAGTGTATGATCTGCTACTCTTTCATCACTTACCAAACGTCCACTATAAAACTTATGGTTAGAAAAATTCATTATCTTATCATGCATTCTATATTGAATCTGAAGTAATGACCAAAATTTATCTCCCTGTACTTCATAAAGTCTTTCAAAAAGTGATTTTTTCAGACCGGCCTCAGCAGCTTTTTGATTTAGAACTGTGGGAGGCAATTGTTTATGATCTCCAATTAATATTGCTTTATTAGATCTAACAATTGGAATTAAAGCAGCAGGCTCAGTTGACTGAGTTGCCTCATCAATTACTACTAAATCAAATTCTTTTTCATCCATTAATTCAGACCCAGAAGTGGAATTAGTAGAACAAACTACATCAGCATTATCAATCAATTCGTTAATTGCTTTATTTTCAAGTTCATCTACCTTTGAAAAATATTCATCTATTTTTTCCTGCAATTCTAACCATTTAGCCATTTTTTTCATCTGTTGAGGTTTTACTCCTCGACTACCTCTATTTTTTTCGGCATTTTCCTTTATCTGTTCATCACTCATTCCTCTTCGCATACTTCCACCAGGGTGAATATATTTATCCTGCTCTTCTTTTAATTCAAAAGCCTCTTCTCTAATTTGTTGAGCTTTTATATAATCTTCATGTTCTAAAACCTGATAGTCTAAAGTATGCTCTCTTAAAAGTGGTGTTACTCGAATTGGATGACCTGCTCTAACTACTTTCAGACCAGAATCAGCAAGCCTTTCTACAAGATTATCAACAGCAGTATTTGAGTCAGCTGTAGCTAAAACATCTTTACCATTTTTAACAGCCTGATTTATTATTTCAATAGCTGTCATAGTTTTACCTGTTCCAGGTGGACCCTGAATTAAATAAAAGTCTTTTGCTTTAAGTGAATTTTTTACTGCTATTTTTTGAGATTGATTTAAATCATCATTAACCCATTTTACCTCTATTTCATCATCTTCTTTCCATTGTAATTTTTCTTCTCCTAATAGTTTTTCACGAAGTTCTTCTAAGCGTCCTTCAGCACTTTTTAAACTATCCAGTGAATCAAGCATTCTTTGAAAAGTAATATCATTTACATATAAATCCAACCTTAGACCTTTATCAAAAGCAAAAGAAGGCGGCTTTTCATCAAAAACTACTGTAATAGAGTAATTTGTTTTTTCTGCTACTGTACCTTTAGGATTATCATCTGATAAAGGAAATTTTTTACTTATCATAACAAGGTCTCCAATACTTATTTCAGTATCAGGTAATTTTTCACCTTTTTTTACACGCATAAATTTAACAATTGGTTTATTACCAAAAGCTTTACCCTGACCTCTACCTCTGAGATTTAATAAAGCTCTTCCCTTTTTTTCTCTTTCTCTAGGACTTAAGCGTTTAATTTCTAATTCATGTCTTTCCATTTCTTCAGTTCTTTCTAATTCAACTAAACGTCTATATTTTTCAATATATTCACGTAAACCCTCATCTAAAAGATCTTCTGGATTCTTTGGATAGACTTTTACAGAAACTCCACCAATCTGATTATTGTCCATCGAATTAACTACCTGTTTAGCTACACTATCATCTACTTCCACTTCAGCTTTATAATTTTTTATGTCAATTTTACCAATATCTCCACTATTAATTCCAGCTTCATTTATAAAAGCCCCAACAATATCTCCAGGTCCAATACTAGAATCTATATCTGAAATAACGATTTCAATCATTATTATCAACCTCCTTAAAACTACAATTTACATTAATAAGTATTAAATTTCCGGATTATTTTCAAAATCTTGATAAACCTTACTTCCTACTGCATTTTTTTGATTCATATACTTACCATTATAGGGTGTTTCAGCTGTTTGATCCATTTTTGCAAAAACAAGTTGACATATTCTTCTTCCAGCAATTAATTTTATAGGTAAACGATTAGCATTATATAATTCAAGAGTAATCTGGCCAGCAAAACCTGGATCTACCCAACCAGCATTTTGTATAAAAAGTCCCATTCTACCTATAGAACTTCTCCCTTCTACAAAAGCAGTAAGATTTTCAGGTAACTCAATGTGTTCTCTAGTTGTAGCTAGAAGAAAAGAATGAGGTGGTATTACAATTTCATCCTTTTCCATACTTCGATACTCTAATTTATCATTTAAGGTCATAATTTCGGTTAAATTTTCATTGATCTTCAAAAAACTACTTCCAAGTCTTAAATCTACTGAAGCTGGTTGTAACTGTTCTTCAGTAAATGGTTTAATTATTAATTCTTCTTTTTCACGTAACTTATTAATCGATTTATCAGATAATATCATCTCTCTACTCCTTATAGTTAATATTTTTTTAATTCTTTAAAAATCTTCGGTAAATATTTTATTAAATCACTTGCTATAATAGAATATTCAGTTAAATCTTCTTTAGCTTTATCACCAGCTTTTCCATGGAGATAAGGAGCTAAAATTGCTACTTTAGCAGGTTTTATACCTTGAGCTAAAAGACTGGCAGCAATACCAGTCAAAACATCACCACTACCTGCTGTCGCCAGCCCACTATTACCAGAGACATTAAAATATACTTTACCATTAGGAAGCGCTATAATTGTAGTTGCTCCTTTTAGTATTAAATTTACACCGTATTCAGATGCGAATTTTCGACTTATTTCAACTTTATTTTTCTTTATTTCTTTTACACTTTTTTCAATAAGACGAGACATTTCACCTGGATGTGGTGTCATAATCAAATTATCACCACAGTTATTTAAAATATCCAAATCTTTTAAGGCATTAATACCATCGGCATCCAATACTATAGGTTTATTAATATCATTTATTATTTTTCTAACTAATTCACTTATTTCTTTACTCTGTCCTAATCCTGGACCTAAAGCCAAAACATCCATTTTTTCCATTGATTTTCTAATATTTTCAAAAGCTTTTTTTGTTATTTGCTTACCATCTGATTTTAGAAAGTCATATATGATTTCTTTTTTATAATTTAATCCCTTTGGGTCAAAAATATCAGGGAGAGCAGTTTTTACCAACCCAGCACCAGACTTTAAAGCTGCCTCACCTACAAGTGCTGGAGCACCAGGCATATTTTTAGAACCACCTACCACCAATATTTTACCAAATGTACCCTTATGTCCAGTAGGTTCTCTGGATCCTAAAAATTTAGCTGCTTCTCTATTATTTAACACAAAATGGTTATAATTTATTTTTTTGAAACTTTTATCAACCATTCCTAAATCTATTACTTTAATCTCACCACAATATTGCTGACCTGGATTTAAAAGCAAACCAGTTTTATAATAAGCCATAGTTGCAGTCAAATCAGCTTTTACCGCTTTACCTGCTACTTCTCCTGAAAGAGCATTAACCCCTGAAGGTACATCTATTGCAACAACCAGACTATGCTTATTAGTATTTATAATATCTATTAACTCACCATAAATACCACGTGGTTTACCTTCAATTCCAGTACCCAAAAGAGCATCAACAATGATATCAGATTTTTTAGTTTTTAATTTTATTTCATTATCTATTTTTTTTACTTTTTTAATAGGAATATTCTGCAATTTAGCTATTTTATAATTAGTATAATTCACTTCTTTTAATTCTTTAGCTTCACCTGTAAAAAATATTTGAACATTATAACCCCACATATTCAGAAAACGAGCAACAACAAATCCATCACCACCATTGTTCCCTTTTCCACAAAAAATGCTAACCTGGAGTTCATTACTCTCATAATTTTTATCAATTAGTTCTGCTGTGCCTCTTCCGGCCATTTCCATAAGTATAGATGAAGTAAATCCATCAGCTATACTCTCATTATCCATTTTTCTCATTTCAGCAGGAGTCAAAACAATCATTATTTACCTCCTTCGGCAACAACCTGGGCAACTGCATATTCTTTTTCATGTGATAAACTTAAATGCACATTTTTAATATTATTATTTATAATTTCTTTTTCAGCATTATTTCTAAAATTAAGATATGGATTACCATTGTCTTTATGGAGAACTTCAATATCTTTCCAACCAATATTCCCCAAACCTGTACCAAACATTTTCCCGGTAGCTTCCTTTGCTGCAAATCTAACAGCATAATGAGAAGAAGGGTTGGATTTTTTTTGACAATATTCAATCTCTTTTTCTGTAAAAACTCTATGCAAAAATTTCTCCTGCCAGCGGTCTAATAAATTTCTTATTCTCTTAATTTCTACTATATCAATCCCTATACCATATATCATTTTATACACCTTTTTCTTAATTTCATTATCCTAACATTTATTATAAAATATAAATGAATTAATTGCAAAGACATCAAAAAAGTCCTGTCAGCACAAAACTGACAGGACTTAAATTAATTTATTCTACTGTAACACTTTTAGCCAAATTTCGTGGCTGATCTATATCGCAATCTCTATAAACAGCCGCATAATATGCCAATAGCTGGAGAGGAATAATTGTTAAAATAGAGCTTACCATTTCATCTACCTCAGGTATTTCTATGATCTGATCCATTGTTTCTTCATAATCAATATCACTATTTGGAAGAACCAGACCTAAAATATCTCCTCCCCTAGCCCTTACTTCTTCAATATTACTTAATGTTTTTTCCAATACATTTTGACGAGTAGCAATAGCTATCACTGGAGTTCCTTCTTCAATCAAAGCTAAAGTCCCATGTTTAAGCTCTCCAGCCGGATAAGCTTCTGCATGAATATAGGAAATTTCTTTTAATTTTAGAGCACCTTCTAAGGCCAGAGTATAATCAATATTACGACCTATGAAAAAAGAACTATTTATATTTTTGAATTCTTTAGCTTTGTCTTTTACTATTTTTTTACTTCTTTTGATAGTTTCCCTGGCTAATTCAGGTAATCTCAATACATCTTTGATCATTTTTTCTTGCTTTTCCCGGGCTATACTCCCTTTTATTTCACCTAAATATAAAGTAAGAAGATAAAAAGCTGTAACCATATTGACATAGGCTTTAGTTGAAGCAACAGCAATTTCCGGGCCAGCTTTAAGATAGATTACTTCATCAGCTTCTCGAGAAATTGTACTTCCCTTAACATTTACAAAAGCTAAAACCTTCGCCCCCTTTTCTTTAGCAAGCCTGAGAGCAGCCAGAGTATCTGCAGTTTCCCCTGATTGACTTACCACAACTACTAAAGTGTTTTGGTCTAAAATTGGTTCTTTATATCTAAATTCTGAAGCAACTTCTACTTCTACAGGAATATTAACCATTTCTTCAATAAGGTATTCTCCAACTAAACCAGAATGATAAGCTGTCCCACATGCTACTACATAAAGCCTATCAAATTCAGACATTTCTTTTTCTGTAAATCCAATTTCCGAAAAATTAATTCCAGCAGGACTAATTCTATTGTTTAAAACCCGTCTAATCGAATCAGGCTGTTCATTTATTTCTTTTAACATATAGTGTTCATATCCATTTTTTTCTGCCATTTCTGCATCCCAATCAACTTCAAATATTTCTTTATCAACATTTTCTCCATCCAGATCAAAAAGTTCTATATTATTCTTGCTTACTTCTGCCATTTCTCCGTCATCCAAAATATAAAATTGATCTGTATAACTTAAAAAAGCAGTCATATCTGAAGCTATAAAATTTTCGCCATTACTTTTACCAATAACTAAAGGACTATCTTTTCTTACTCCTATAATCTTATCAGATTCTTTTGTAGATAAAACTGCTAATGCATAAGAACCTTCAAGATCTCTCACTGCTTCTCTCACTGCTTCTCTTAAATTTGTTGTATATTTTTCCTCTATAAGATG
>DATFIM010000020.1 GCA_035270125.1 Halanaerobiales bacterium
TATATTCCTTATATCTGCACCTCTAAAACCATATATCCCTTGATCCGGATCTCCTACTACACAAAGATTGCTGTAATTTTCAGCAAGAATTTGAACTAACTGATATTGAGCATAATTAACATCCTGATATTCATCAACAAGTATATATTGAAATTTTTCCTGATAATATTCTAAAACCTGAGGATAATCTCTAAAAAGCTCAACTGTTTTCATTATTAAATCATCAAAATCAAAAGCATTATTATCTTTTAATTTTTGCTGATAAATTGGATAAATTTTTGCTACTATTTCAGAAAAATATCCTCCTACTTCATTTTCATACTCTTTTGGAGTAAGTAATTCATTTTTAGCCTGACTGATTTCATGCAAAACAGCTCCAGGTTTAGTTTTCTTACTATCTATATTAAGATCTTTTAAAATTTCTTTTATTAATTTTTTCTGGTCATTTTGGTCAAAGATCACAAAATTTTTCTTGTATCCTAATTTTTCAACTTCACGCACTAATATTCTTACACAAAGAGAGTGAAATGTACTTATCCAGGGTTCATCTGGTAATCCATTTAATAGATTACTAATTCTATCTTTCATTTCCTCGGCCGCTTTATTGGTAAAAGTAACAGCAAGAATATTTTGCGGAAATACTTTATATTTAGCTATTAAATAGGCAACTCTTCTGGTTAAAACTCTAGTTTTTCCACTGCCTGCACCAGCTAAAACCAGCATAGGACCTTCTAGATGTTTTACTGCCCGTTTTTGTTCTTTATTTAGATCTTCAATAATTTCCTTAGCTTTCAAAATATCACTCCTAATATATTAAATAAATTATAATATTATAAATAATAGCATTTAATTAATTTCTTCTGGTAATTGATTTTCATCTAATGGGTTTGGGAAATATATAAGATGACTTTCACAATTGCAATCACTTGAACCAAATCCAGAAACAATTATTTTCCCACCTAATTCTTCTTTTAAATAAGAAGCAATTTTACATTCTCCCTTTTTATCTACTTTCCAGGTATAATGGTTTTTGACATGTCCCTCTGCCAGAAGATGGTCAACATGCCAGTGAGCTTTTTTACTTACAGCATAATGTCTTTCAATACGAGCTTTTAAGTTTTTTTGAGCTGAACCCGCATAATAATAATATCCTGGAGGAAAAGAAAAAATACCTAAAGCCCCTACCTCTATTTTTTTAGGTTTATGTAAAAATATTTCTAATAAATACACTCCTGAATCATATTCTAAATCAATATTTATTTCCTCACTCACTTTTTTCCCTCCTTTTATACAAGTTTTACACACGTTTATTATTTCTATAAAATCATGGTTATTTCCTGCAATAAATTATTTAGCTTCAATATTTTGAAAACAATAACCCTTTCTTTTTACGATATTACTCCTTTTTATTTTCACCTTTTTGGAAAAAATAGGGCCATCAAGTACTACAGTATGAAATTCACCATTTTCACCACAAACATCCACATCTCTTTTCTCTAATTCATCCATTAAAGAAAAGGTTAATTTTTTTCCTAAAAAACTTTCCGGTAATTTATCTTCTTTTATTACTATAATTTCTGCTTCAAAACCTAATTTTATAAAATTTTCCATAACTTCTCTTCTTTCCATCTTCCAGAGGGGTAATTTAGCTTTTAAATTCTTTTCAGTACATACTCTCTCAACCCATTCTCTATGTTCTTCCAGGTCAATATCTCCAAAAACTCCTGTATCAATTCCTTCATTCTTTAATTTCCCAAGTAGTTTTTTAAAATTTTCTTCATAATTATCCCAGCTTGTATTAGCTGTTATTAAAGGGATAGAAAGTGCTTCTGCCTGCTTTTGTAACAAATCTATAGATAAACCATGAGAACGTGACCTCTCACCATCATCAACAAGCATGGTTAATAATTTTTTTGCATAACCACCTTCTTCAAGTGCATAATAAAGAGATAAACAGGAATCTTTTCCACCACTCCAGGAAGCAAAAAATGAATAATAACTTTCTTTTATCATCATTTCACCTCAATTTTCTTTTTACATCTATCTTATTCTATCAAAATTAATTTTCTTTGTAAAAAAAAAGAACTACAGGATTTCTCCTGTAGTTTCAATATCGTCTATTATTGAATTTTAATCAACAAAATTATAAATGATTTTCAATAATTCATCTGGCATTTTTTGCTCATAAGCTAAATTGCCTGCTTCTGCCTTTTTAAGAAAATGGTTCACTCCCTTAATAATATTTAATTCTAATCTTTTATCAGGTACAGCAGAGGCCAACATTTTTGCATCTTCTACTCCCACTCGTCCATCATTGCTACCCTGAATAATACAAACTGGTTGATCTATTTCTTTTAATAAAGCTACTGGATCAATATCAAGCCAATCTTTTACAAATTTGGGCTGGGTGGCTAAACTCATATAAGTATCTTTCATTTTATCTGGAATATCATATTCATTTATATCAAAATCACTGTTTGTTCTTATAGCTTTATATAAGTCATCTAAAGCTTCTAACATTTCAGCTTTTGCACCCTTTATCCCGGCTTCTTCATATTGATCTGCTATAGCAGTAATTTGGGTTTTAAAAGTTTCTCCATGTGTATACCCAGAACCTGCAACAAGAATCAAACCATCTAAATCTGCACCTTTTTCAGCAGCCATAATAGTTAACATTGAACCCTCACTATGGCCTAAAACATAAACATTATCTTCTTTTACCTGTGGGTAATTATCTAAATACTCTATAATAGTTATTAAATCATCACGATAATCAAAAAAAGTAGGTGCTTCTTCTTTTGTAAGCTCAGAGCTTTCTCCTACTCCTCTTTTATCATAACGATAGGTCATTATTCCATTTGAACTTAAATAATGGGCAATTTCTTTTAAAGTATTTATTTCACGACCTAAAAGTGGATTATTACCATTTCTATCTGTAGGACCTGAACCAGCTACCAGAATTACTAAAGGAATATCTTTATTAATACCCTCTGGTTTTGCTAAAGTACCAAAAATTTTGTCCCCTTTGACAGGTACTGCTACTTCAGATTCTTTTATTTCGTATTCACCTGTAGCATAATCTATTTCTTCTCTACTAACAACTTTTTCAGAAACTCTATTTAATATAAAAGGAAAATTATATCCTGATTGATGAAAATCACCTTCCATTTTCTCTTCATCAATTTTACCATTAAATTCTACATTACCCTGGAGTTGAGGAACTGTCATAACAATCTCTTCCCCAGTTAATTCTATTTCCCCTAACGGAATTCCAAAAGCACCCTGTTGAGGAATATCAAGAGTACCACCTAAATCACCATTACTTTCGTTAATTTTCACTATAATATTTAATAACTGTCCTGATATATCAATTTCTCCCTCCCATTGACCGATCACTGCTGAATTTTCAATAGCATTAAGCTCTCCACTAAAACCAACTAACATAAACATTATCAATATTATAGCTAAAACTTTATTCATTATTTTTCACTCCATTCTATAATTTTTTTAAAATCCAAAATAAAATTTCCTTTCATTTTCAGAAATAGAAATTCCCAGGCGCGGAGCAAGGTGAATCCAGTTTCCAATTCCACTTTCAAAAATAAATTCTCCACCTGCACTTAATTTTTTATAGTCAAGTGAATCAGAATGATTATAATCTAAAAATATTTTCCCATAGATATCTCCAATAAAGAGGTTAGGATTCCAGCTCCCTTTTCTTATTTCAAAAAGTTTAGAATTATATCCTATACTATATTTATAACCACTTTTAAAATATATATCAGGTATTATCTCCCTGATATCAGTTGGTTTTTTTAATCCATCATATCTTTCAAGACCTAAAGATAATTTGGAATCACTAAGATAATAATTATATTTTCCTTTCAGTACATAATTACTATTTTTAAAATCATAATCTAAATCAATAATAAAATCCTGTAAGGGATATGAAAATTCAAAATCAATACTATTTATATAATTAGAAAAATCAGTACTTAAAGAAGTATTGATTTCTGTTAAACCTTTTTGCTGAGAACGATATAAAGGATAATAAAATTCAATTTCATTTTGTCTTTGGTTTTTATTCAAATAACTATCTATTGATATTCTAAAAGGATTTAAATAATTATTTTCATAATAAATATTATAGCCTCCATAAGGAGATAACAAAATTTGATAATTATTATATCCTAATGGGTCTTCGCCAGTTACAAAAAATGGAATAAATCTAATACCAGGTTTTAATAAATATTTTAAATTTTTATACCCTACCTTTTTATTTTTTTCTACTAAATCAAAATCTTTTTTTATAAAAATTTTATCTTCCCTATTAATTTCTTCATGAACATAGTTAATACCTTTTTTAGATTTATTATAAATTCTCATTCCACTGTTGTAATAAGAAGTAAAATAAAGTTTATCTTTAGTTATTACACCATTTGCAGCGTAATCACTGTTTGTTAACTTTTCTTTTTTATTTGTTTCTAAATTTAGTTGATAAATATTATCATTTCCTCCATAATTTGCTGTAAATAAAAGATTATCACCATTTAAACTAATCATTTTTTCTGCATAAGGAGTATTGATAATATTTTTGATATTTAAATTTTTATAATTTAAATAATATATATCCCAACTACTGTTTTTTTCTTTACTAACAGTAATTATTTTATCTTTATATTTTTTCATCTCAGTTATTAATAAAGGTATTGAACCTATCATTACTTTCTTATCATCTTCATATTTAATAATTTTAGTGCCAAAATTATTCCTGTCAGTCAAACTATAAATAATTTTTTTATCATTAATAACAACAAAATCTCTAATTTCATCACTTACTATTTTTTTAGTTTCACCATTTTGAAGATTATAACAAAAAAGAGTTGTATAAGTACCATAAGAATCATTACTCAAATTATTAAATCCTTTTTTAGTATCACTTAAAAGGTAATAAAGTTTATCATTTTTAATTTTTAAAGTTCCATAATTATTAGCTAAAAATCTTTTTATAACTTTTTCTTCATTATTTGTTATATCATATTCAATTAGTTTATTTATTTTTCTATAATTAAAATGAGAAACTTGAGTTTTTTCTGTAAGGAAATAATAAATTTTACCATTATTATTAGAAGTTAAATTAGTAATATACCCATTTTCCTTTTCAATTAATTTTTCTCCATTTATTTCCCATTTTTTATTTGTTTTTTCAACCTGATCTTTCCATTCTTTATAAAGAGTTGCAAAACTACTATCATAAGTTTTTTTAGCTGCCATATCAAGTCCTATCATTGGAAAAACATCTCCTATAAATGGAGACCAAAAATAAGAACCATAAGTATCAAATAAATCTGCCAATTTTTCTTCTCCAAATTCTAAACTTAAGTATTCTATAAATTTTGCTCCATATAAATATTGATAATCTCGGGGAAAATGATTATGATTATAAGTTATTTCACTCAAAGAAGGAAGATTATTGGTTGCACTTTTTGCTTTAAAAATTGCATCATAATAACTACTATTTAGTCTCCCAGTATATCCAGAAAAATCGGATTCACTATAAACAGCTGTTCCTTCTATTAACCAGATAGGAGAATGCAAATTAGGAGATAATAAATTGCCATGTAAATATTGTAAAATAGAACTCATTTCAGAAGTATTAGTTAAGTGTCCTAAATGAGTAAGTTCATGAATAGTTAAAAATTCATACCAATTTTCATATGGTGCTAAACTAGAATTACTTCCAGGAGGATAAGTAAAAATTCCTATTTTATTATTTATGTTATCAGCATAACCATTCGAAAACTGACCTCTATCTTCAACTACCACTACTACCTTTTCTGACAAATTATTACCGGTTAATTTAACTATTTTTTCTTTTTCTTTTTCTAAATAATATATTGTCTCTTTTGCCTGAAAATCATAATTTTCTGGATAAAATACTAAAAAATTATCACTTTCATATTTTTTCCATTCTATTGCTGATACAATATTGGTTCCAATCAAAGAAATTATAAAGAAACTCATAAAAATTATAATTATATAATTTTTATATTTTAAAAAAATATTTTTAAGCTGCATTAAAATCCTCCTAGATATTTACTTTTATTTAATTATATAATATTATACTTCTAAAGTAAATCAGTTGACTATAATCAACTGATCTACTCCTGTTTTCAGGGCCATATTATAAATTGGAGGTGTTGATACAATACTTTCATTAATAAACTCCAACTCTTCTGTTTTTAATATAACTTTATAATCTAAATTTTGTAAATAATCCATAAAATCATCTCTATTTTTTACCTCATTATTTATCTTTATTAAGTTTTTTTGAGCCATATTTTTATTTTTAAATATTATCATTTCTTTTTTATTTCCAAATTTTATTTCTATTATATTTTCTAACAATTTTAAATTCATCCTATTTTCTCCCTTTTAGCTTCATCAGCAAAATCTTTTACCAACTTTTTGGCAACAACAGCTTTAATTAAATTACCCGGGCCATCTACACAACCTTTCTCACAGGCCATACCTTCTAAAAACGAAAACTCAGCCTCATTTTCTTTAATAGCTTCCAGTTTAGTTTTACATTCATCTAAACCCTGAGCTGCTTCAAATTTAATATTATCTATATCAATTTTTTTATTTTCCAAATAACTTTCTATTGCTGTGCTAACCCCTCCACTGTAAGGGAAAATTCTACCAAGTTTACTGGCATCATCTATTTTTTCTCCAGTATCCATTTTTTCTAAATTAATTCCAAAACCGACAATAATACTTACAAGTTCTTCAAAAGTTAATACATAATCTATATTTTCATAAGCTGCAGCCTCAGATTTTTTAGCTATACAGGGACCAATAAAAATGGTCTTTATCTCCTCATTTTTTTCTTTTAAATAATCTGCTGTCTTAATCATAGGAGATACTGTTGTGGAAACATAATTGCTTAATTCTGGATAATGTTCATTAACTAAAGTTTTAAAACCAGGGCAGCAGGAAGTTGTCATTACTTCTTTCCCTGCTTCCATCCTTTCTAGAAACTCTTCTGACTCCTCTTCTACCACCTTATCAGCCCCATAGGCTACTTCAACAACTTCAGTAAATCCTATTTCTTTTAATGCTTTTTTAACCATTTCTGGTTGAACTCTAACCCCAAATTGACCGGTAAAAGAAGGTGCCAGTAATGCTGCTACCTCTGTGTTTCTATTTTTTAATAATTTTAAAACCTGGACAATATAGGAAATATAATCAATAGCTCCAAAAGGACAGGCTACTATACAACTTCCACAATTAACACATTTATCATCATCAATTTCAGCTCTTCTATTTTCATCAGAAGTAATTGCATCTACTGCACAGGCTCTAACACAGGGTCTCTTATTTTCATTTATTGCATTATATGGACAAACTTTTGCACATCTTCCACATTCAATACATTTATCCTGATCTATAAAAGCTCTATTTTGTATAACTACTATTGCATCTTTAGGACAGGCATTAACACATTTATGAGCCACACAATTTCTACAGGCATCTGTTACCATATACTTGTCTATTGGGCAACTATCACAGGCTTTTTCCAATACTTTTACAGCATTATAATCTGCATCAACTTCATTTAATTTACTTGCTAATTTTGATAAAGGAGCTTCCGGATAGTCTTCAGGATCAAACCCTAGGGCCAACTTTATCCTATCTCTGATAATTGCTCTTTCTTTAAATTCACAACATCGATGCCGAGGAGAATCATCATTAATTAACTTTTTCGGTATTTTATCGATTTTTTCTTCTAATTTATTTTCCAATTCCAGTCTTACTAATTCAGTATAAACTCTTCTCCTTATTTTCACAACTTCTGATATAGTATTATTCCCCATTATTTTACCTCCTTTATCTTTATTAAAGGTTTTCTTTTAGATACTTGTCTAATAAATCTCGTAATTTTTCTGGATTTTGTTCACCATATATCTCTCCATCAATTTTTACTACTGGAGCCATCTCACATTTGTCTTCAATACAATGACTTGATTTAAATTCAAATTCATTTTCATACTTATCTGGTAGATTTTTAACCAAATCCAATAATTCTTCTGCTCCCATCAAATGACAGGGAGTCCCAACACATATTTCCACTTGTATTTTATTCATTTTCTAAATCACCTCTTTTGTGTTTTTGTTCACATTTGAATCAAAAATTAATACCATTCAATACTAACTTTTTTATTAAGTTTTTTTAAATAATTAGCTATTCGATCAACAATTTGACTTCTAATCCCTAATTCCAGGGGCAGATTCAAACTTTGATGAGATTCATTCATTGCTCTCCCAACTAAAAAATTGATTTGATCACTTTTTAATAATAATCTTATAAGTTGTGATGCTCCATCTTCTTTTTCAGGTAATAATTGTCCCTGTTTATAATCATCCAGAAATTCAAGAACTTTATTTAAAGTAAGCAATCCTTCTGTTACAAGGTCTATACCTTTTAAATAACTGACAGGCGGTATATCTCTATCATGATATTCAAAAGAAGTTTCCAGTTCTTCATCTAATTCCCGTGCTGCTATTTGGGCAGTTGTCCCTCCATTAATCACTTTTTTTCCTGAGGAGTTCATTAATTCTTTTATAACTTCTGGATCATCTTCTTTTTTTTGGGGAGGACCAGATAAAACCGTTACTTCTCTTGTTCGCCTATATTTTACTCCTAAAATAGTAAAATCATCACCTGGTTCTGTAAAATAATAACCCTGACAGATTCCTACCATTTTATTTATTATATATTTTAATTCTTTTTTCTTTTTTGCTACTTTTTCAAGATGATCAGCTACTCCTTCCCAGCCCAAACCAAAATCTAAAAGACCACCAATACCGGCATGAAGAACACCGTCGCTGGCCATAAAAATCATATCAGACCTATCCATTTCAAATTCCGCCTTTTTTATTCTTTTGCCTCTTATTTTGATTTCAGTTGTTTTAATAGATTTTACTTTATTATTTTTTAATAAAAAAGCAGAAGGAGTGTCCATTTCTATTAACTGAACTTTACCTTTATTGTCAATTTTTAAAACAGCTAAGGTTGCATAAGCTATTTCTCTTACCTCACAAATAGGTAGAGTTTCAATAATTGTTGCTATTATTTCTTCTAAAGGTAAGTTTTTATTTAATAGTCCAATAGCAATTTTAGAAGTAAGAGTTGATAATATATTTGCTTTTATTCCACTACCTAAACCATCTGAAAGAACAATAATAGTTGTATCATCCTGTTTTATAACTTCTACATTATCTCCACAAACTTCTTCACCATCTTTAGCAATACTTTTATAAAATTCTTCTACAACTAACTTCATTTAATCACCCTCCTGAATCAATTCAGTTAATTCATAAAGGGCTGATTTTGTTTCAACAGTAGTTTCTCCAAGTAATCCAGCAATTTCCTGGACAATTTCCATTTGCTTATGAACTACATCAGCAGCTTTATCTGCTGCTAATTCTTTCATTTCTCTCATTTCTTCTTTTTGTCTTTCCTGTTCAGTTTGGTCTGTAAAAATACCAATTACAACCCCATATTCTTCTAGAGGAAAAATAGTCTGATCTGTTACAAGATCATATTCTTCATAACTTACTTTTCTATGTTTTATACCTGTATTTTCTTTTAATACTTTTTCAAATAATTCAGGGTCTATAAAGCGAGAAAGAGGTTCTCCAACAGGTGATCTACCTTTTTTATTAAACATTTCATTAGCAACAGGATTAAACTCCTGGATTATAAGATCATTATCAACTACAATAATTGCATTATGAGAAGATTCCACAATTATATCTGATAAAGATTCAGCTTTTGATTTCATATATGGAATACACATTTTTCTTTTTGCCAGTCCCTGATAAACTGCAATAGCTTTTTCGCGACAACTATCATAACCACAACCACCACAGTTAGTTTCATCTTCCTTACTATATTTTCCTATACTTTCTAGAATCTCTTCAATCTCTTCTTCAGAAGGTTCAGGAAAATTATACTTTTTATTTTTATAAATTCTTTCTAAACTTAACTTATCTCTATTAAATTCATTTTTAGCATTATTTCTTTCTATTTTTTCAGCAGTATATTTTTTTATTAACTGTTTTCTTTTGGCTTTACTTAGTTCTTT
>DATFIM010000021.1 GCA_035270125.1 Halanaerobiales bacterium
TCTTTTGTATCAGCTAAGGATACAGAATACATACTTGAAAAAAATAGCCTTCCAGATAATTGGGAAATAAAAAAGACAATAATTGTCCCTGATAATTATCTGGACAAATATAGCAAAAAGCTTAATGGAGAGATTATATCTTTATATAATTATCTAATAGATTGTGAAGGAGATGATCTATGGGTTAATCCGGTAACAGCAAGCAGTGAAGAAGAAGCAAGAAACATCTATAAAACTATGTTAGTAAATAAAACCGAAGATTATCTTTATCATAATAAAAATTTGGTAGTAGAATTTGTAGGCTTTGAAAATGCTAAAAAAGCAAAACAAATGTTAAAATTTGTGAAAAAAGAAACTAAAAATCCTTTGACTACAGAAGAAGGGAAATATCTAAAAGATAATTCTCAAAGTCTAAATTTTACTAATGATCAACTTAAAGGTTTAGATTTAATCTCTGATTCATTATCTGGAAAAAGATTATTTATAACAGCAGAATCACATGGAGTTTCGGTAAATCAAAAACTTGAATTTGAGTTTTTAAAATATTTTAAAGATAAGGCTAATATAAAATATTATCTCCAGGAAACTGCATTTAGTACTTCTATGTTATTAAATAAATATTTGGAAACAGGTGATGAAGATATACTAAATCAGGTTTTTAATCCTTTAGAAGGTACTTTTGCCTGGACTAAAGAAAAATATAATCTCTGGCAGAATTTATACAAATTTAATCAATCATTACCGGTGGAAGAGAGAATCATTGTTCTTGGATTCGATATAGAACATCAGATAGAAAATGCTTTTTGGTATTTAAATACAATAATACCTGAAAAAGAGATTCCTCAAAAAATCAAAGAACATATAACTAAAATAAAATCTATTTACAATAATAAAGAATATAATAAACGAAAAATCAAAAATTTTGCTTATGAGTTGCAGGATGATATTGAAACAAATCAGGAAATATATCATAACTTTTTCGGTGAAGATTTTTTTGGTCTTAAAATTGTAAATGATAATATAGTTAATAGATATATAGCTTATGAAAAAAGAAACAAAGCCTGGAATAATACCAGAGATAAGATGATGTATGATAATTTTTTAAGAATATATTCTAGATATTCCGAAGGGAAATACTATGGACAGTGGGGATTAAATCATGCTTTTCAAGAAAAACAGGATGAGGTCAATTGGTTTGCTGCAAAACTTGATAATGATGAAGATTCACCATTAAAAAATCAGATACTCTCTATTGTTTATTTATATCAAAATTGCACAAGGATAAATAATAATGGGGAATATAGTGAAACTTCTATGTCTAATAATATTTCCAGACAAATAGAGTTGCTTTCTAAAGAGGAAATAAATCTTTTTAAACTTAATGGAAAGCAATCTCCATTTAATGATAATTTAATTTGGATGCTTAGTGAAACAGCTCCTAAAAAAGGAGTAACTACAGATTATTTTCAGTATTTGATCTTTCTTAAGGATTTTAAAGCTTCAACTCCTTTAGAAAATAGATGATTTAAATAACTTAATGTGAGGTGATAAAAAATGTCCTGGCCAGTTTTAGTAGCAGTATTTTTTGTAATTGGAGTAGCAGTTTTTGTTTCTAGAAAAAATAAATAATTAAGTAGAAATTAATAATCTATTAATTTTATATCGATTATATCATTTATTAAAATTTCAATTTTATTATATTTTTCATTACTGTTAAGAATAATTTTTTGAGGGAAAGATTTAATTTTCATTATCTTTCCCTTACAGTGATGGAAATTTTTTTTGTGATAATATATTACTTCTATATTTAAATTTTCATTTATAGCTCTTTTTAGAATATAATTTAATCTTTCTAATTCATCTTCACTAAGTTCGGGTTTTTCTTTGTTATTTTCATTGTTTTTTAATTTTTCAAGTTTTTTTCTGTGTTCTACCAGCATTAATGATGTCCACTTAATGTTACCTCGATCTTTTATACTCATTTTATAACTCCTTTCCATATTGTCTTTACCAGGCATTATGCCCTCCAATAGTTATATTAATTCTATTTCTAATACTGGATTTTTTTAAACTGCGACCATAAAATAAAGCTTTATGATTAAATTTTTCATTTAATTCATCTTTGATTTTAGCCAACTCTAATTCTTTATTTTTATCATTAAATAAATTTAACTGTATTTTTCTATCAGAAACCAGATTAGAAATATTTATACTTACTTTTCTTACTTTTTCGCCCTCATAATTTTCTCTTAAAAGTTTTAAACAGCTATTATAAATATCAAAAGTGAAATTTGTATATTCATTAATTGTCAATTGTCTCTGGAAACCATTTTTTAATTCCTTTTTGCTATAACCAACAATTAAGGAAATTGTTTTACCTACTAAATTATTATTTCTGGCTCTTTTAGCTACTTCTTCACTTAATTCAAATATTACTGTTTTAATTTCTTCAATTTCTGAGTAATCTTTATACAAAGTTATACCTCTACCTATACTTACTTTTTTATCCTTATAATGTCCTTCAACTTTAGATAAATCAATTCCCCAGGCATGATAATAAAGCTGGTTTCCCATAATACCAAATTTATTTTCCAGATATTCTAAAGGAAGATGAGCTAAATTCCCTATAGTTTTTACTCCGATTTTTCTAAATCTTTTTGCCAGGCGATCACCGATTCCCCAGGTTTTTTTTAGGGGTAAAGGCCATAATTTATCTTTTACATCATCATAAGTCCATCGTACCAGTCCTCTTTTTTTGCCTTCAACATCCATGGCAACTTTAGCTAAAAACATATTTGGGCCCAGGGCCATACTTGAAGGAAGTCCAAATTCATTCATTAATGCATTTTTGATGGTTTGAGCAGTTTTACAGCTTTCGTTTTTATCTTCAGAAAGTTTAAGCCATGATTCATCAATAGAATAAACATGGATTGAATCTAAGGGCACAAAATCATTAAAAAGACGGGTGATTTCCATAGATACCTGTAAATAAAGACCCATTCGGGCCTCCACCATTATTATTTCAGTGTTGTCGGGGATTTGATAAACTCTATTTGCTGTCCCAATATTAAATTTATCTTTCATAGCAGGAGTAGCTGCTAATACTACGCCCCCTTTTTTTTGTTTATTCCCAATGACTGCAATTGGTACTTCCCAGGGATCAAGGTTGCGATCAACCGCTTCTATACTTGCATAAAAAGATTTCATATCAACACACAAAATATTATTATCAGGAAATTCACTATAGTCTATATTTTCATCTGACATATTAGCCGCCTCCCAAACTAATGTTTAAATACATAATACCATACAAATGTTTGCTTTGCAATACACAATATCTGAAATATAAAAATAATTTTGACAATCATGAGAAAAAGAGGTATAATAATATTGTAATAAACTGACTGGTCGGTCGAGTAAAAAAGGGGGAGAAAAATGTATTGGTTAGTTTTAGCTATTATTTCATTGGTAATGGCCGTTGCCCTTCAAATGGTGTTTAGATCCAGGTTTGAGGATATAAAAAACAACTATTTGATACTACTTGCTGTATCTGCCATTGGGGCCTGGGTTGGTGATGTACTACTTGGAGATTGGTTATTAATGGTAAGTGGTTTCAATGTACTTGCTGGTTTAGCTGGTAGTTTGGTTCTTGGATTGGGTTATAGTTTGATTGCTACAAATAGAAGACATCCTAAGGGGGCAGCAAAAGCTTAGGAATTAGTTCTTTCCTTAAAGACAGCATATGCTGTCTTTTTTTATTTTGTAAATTGTTATTTGTATGCTATAATTTAAAAAAGCTTAATGATTTTTAGGAGGATTATAATGAAAAAATTGTATAAAGTTTTTCAGTTATTAATAATTATTTTAATAATTTCTGTTTTTATAGTATATCCTGTATCTGCCCAAAATGAAATTACAACTCATTTTATTGATGTAGGTCAGGGTGATGCTATCTTAATTGAATTACCAAATACAGAAAACATGTTAATAGATGCTGGAGATAATGATCAGGGGGAAAAGGTAGTAGAATACATAAAAAAACACAATATTGAAGAGATTGATTATTTAATTGGTACACATCCTCATGCTGACCATATAGGAGGACTTGATAATGTAATTAATTCTTTTAAAATAGGCAAAATTTATATGCCTCAGGTCAATCATACAACCAAAACTTATGAAGATGTACTTTTGGCAATTGATGCTAAAGGCAAAAAGATAAAAGCTGCTAAAAAGGGTTTAATAATTGTCGAAGATGATGAACTTAAGGCTGAAATACTTTCTCCTATATCTAATGATTATCAGGATTTGAATAATTGGTCTGTAGTAGTTAAACTTGATTATAAAAAAATATCATTTCTTTTTACCGGTGATGCTGAAGAAAAAGTAGAAAATCAATTAATAAGTTCTGGAATAGATCTAAAAAGTCAGGTATATAAAGTTGCTCATCATGGAAGTGATACTTCAAACAGTCTTAGTTTTTTAGAAAAAGTCGATCCTCAGGCTTCAATTTTTAGTGTTGGGGCTGATAATAATTATGGCCATCCTTCTCTGGAAGTAATTAATAAATTAGATGAAATAGATAGTAATATATTTAGAACGGATAAACAGGGAACTATTGTTATTTCAAGTGATGGGGAAACCACAGTTGATTATAATAAAAAATCTTTAAAAGTAGAAACAAAAAAAGATAGTAATGATTCAACTGACAATAATTCAACTGATAATAATGTAGAAATTGTTAATTTAGATAAAGAAGCCGAAATAGTAAAAATAAGAAATAATAGTAATAAAAAAATAGATATTTCTGGGTGGATATTGTTAAGTGTAAAAGGTGATCAAAAATTTTATATTCCCCAGGGAACTATACTTAATTCAGGAGAGGTAATCAAAATAGTTTCAGGAAGAAATGCAGAAGAAAAAGAAGGTACTATCATATGGACTAAAGCTTATATTTGGAACAATGAAGGGGATTCTGCAAAACTTTTTAATGAAAAAGGTGAATTAATAACTACAAATTAAACTATCAAGAAAGTCAATAAATTTAAGGGGTGGTAATAATGATTAATATAAACAAAGCAACGATAGAGGATTTGATGAAAATTAAAGGTATTGGTAAAAGTAAAGCTGAAAATATTGTGGAGTATAGAAAGAAAAATGGATTTTTAAAATCAAAGGAACAGCTTAAAAAAGTAAAAGGAATTGGGAATAGTATTTTTAAGAAAGTAAGTGATAAAATTAGAATAAATAATAGACTTAAAGTTGAATTTAAGCCTTCAAATTATAATTTAAATGATCTAAATGAGGTACATCTTGTGGGGACAATGAATAACTGGGATCCTGCAGATAAATCTTATTCTTTGGAAAGGGTCAATGATGATTTATGGTCTGGAGAATTTCTTCTTGAAAATGGTGATGAATATAAAATAATGTATGACAGTATTTCCTGGGAAGAAGATAAATATATAGGAGATCTTGATAGTCAAAATATAATAGTAAAAAAATAATTTAAGGAGTTGGCCTGGTTTATGGTAGATGAAGGAGAAAAACAAAAAGCTAGAGAAGATGCCTACCGCTTGATTTCTTATAGAGATAGGAGTGTCTTTGAACTCAAAAAAAGACTTTTGCAAAAAGGGCATGATATTAAAGTAATTGAGGAAATTATACCCAGAATCAAAGAACTGGATTATCTTAATGATAAAAGATTTGCAAAAAAGTGGATAAGACATAAGGTGAAGCATTCTCCTAAGGGTAAATACCTATTAATAAAAGAACTAAAGGATAAAGGAGTAGATGAAAAAACAATAAATGAAGCTTTAAATAGTGAGTATCCTTATGGTCTTGAATATAAAACAGCAGTAAAACTTGCTAAAAAGTGGAAAAGCAAAAGTCATAATAAAGATAAAGAGTTAGTAAAATTAAAAGTTTATTTGAAAAATAAGGGATTTAGATATGAAATTATTTCTGATGTGGTAAAAGATATATCAGATTAGTTAATGTTTTGGAGAAATGAGGTTTAATAATGAAAGAAATAGATTATTTAAAAAACTTTGATAAAACTTCTGTCATAGCAACTCTAAAGAGGATTAATTTATTATTAGATTATTTGGACAATCCTCAAGATAATTTAGATTTTATTCATATCGCCGGAACTAATGGTAAAGGATCAATTGCTGAGATTTTAACTGTAATTTATAAAGAAGCTGGATATAATATAGGAACTTTTACTTCACCTGGAGTTATGGATTTAAAAGAAAGAATTAGAATTAATGACAGGATGATATCCAATCAAGAACTTGCTGAATTAGTTAAAAATATAAAACCACATATTAATAGAGTTGCCAGGGAATTAGAACATCCAACTTTTTTTGAGATCATTACTGCTATTGCCTTCTGTTATTTTTCAAATAAAAATTTAGATTTAGTAGTTTTAGAAACCGGGATGGGTGGAAGACTGGATGCTACTAATGTAGTTGATAGTATGATTTCGGTGATTACAAATGTTGGGCTGGATCATACCGAATATCTGGGAGATACTATAGAAGAAATTGCCAAAGAAAAAGCAGGTATAATCAAACCAAAGCAAAAAGTGATAACAGCTGCCCAAAAAGCTGTAGTTTTAGAGACTTTAGAAGAAAAAGCAGCCAAAGAGAAGGCAGAATTAATTAACATTAATCAAAAATATTTCTGGGAAAAAACGGATTTCAATCATAAAAATCAAAGTTTTAACCTAAAAGGACCTGATTGTACTTTAAATAATCTAAAGATTTCATTATTAGGTAGATATCAAATTCTTAACACAGTTACTGCTTTAGCAGTTATTGAAGAGTTAAACAAGATGTTTTATGTGAGTGAAAAAGATATAAGAAAAGCACTTATACATATTACCTGGCCAGGAAGACTGGAAGTAGTAAAAGAAAAACCTCTTATAATTTTAGATGGAAGTCATAATCTAGAAGGGATAAAAAATCTAAATAAAGAACTCAACAGATTCAAATACAGTAAACTTATAATTTTAATTAGTATTTTTTCAGATAAAAATATAAAAAATATGATAGAAGAGTTAGAAAAAAAAGGAGATCATTTTATTTTAACCCAAAATAGAAGTAAAAGGGCTGTAAAAGCTGAAACATTAAAGAAGTATATTGTAGATGATAAAAAAGCTGTTATTAGAAATAATTTGGAATTAGGATTAAACTATGCATTAGATATTTCTAAGGAAGATGATCTTATTTTAATTACAGGTTCACTTCATAATGTAACAGAACTTAGACATAAATTCACAGGAGGGTATAATTAATGAGATTTTATTCATGGAATGTAAATGGAATAAGAGCTGTAACCCGTAAAGGTTTTTTAGACTGGATAGAAGAGGAAGATCCTGATGTTTTGGGTTTACAGGAAATTAGAATTCAGGATCATCAATTAAAAGATAAATTAAGAAATATAAATAACTATTATTCCTATTTTAATTATGGGGAAAAGAAAGGCTATAGTGGTGTTGCTTTATATACTAAAAAAGAACCTGTTGATGTTTGGTTTGGACTGGGAGTAGACAGATTTGATGAAGAAGGCAGAGTACTTGTGGCTGAATATGAGGACTTTTATTTATTAAATATATATTTTCCAAATGGTAAGAGAAATAAGAAAAGGTTAAATTATAAATTAGATTTTTATGATGAAGTATTGGATTATTGTGAGGATTTAAGAGAAAATGGTAAAGAAATATTAATTTTTGGTGATTATAACACTGCTCATCATCCTATAGACCTTAAAAACCCTGAAGCTAATAAGGATGTTTCCGGATTTTTGCCTGTGGAAAGAGAATGGCTGGATAAGCTAGAAAATCATGGTTATATTGATACTTATCGTTATTTCCATCCAGATAAAGAAACCTATTCCTGGTGGAGTTATAGAACCAGGGCCAGAGAAAGAGATGCAGGCTGGAGAATAGATTATCATTTTATTTCTGAGGGTTTGGAGACTAAGCTTGAAGATGCTGATATTTTAACAGATGTTATGGGTTCAGATCACTGTCCTATTACAGTTACTCTTGATTTGGATTAAATAAGAGGAGTATAAAATGAATATTAATCAAATATATGAATTTAAAAATAATGAGGAAAGTGAATATATTTATCTTCTTGTTGACGGGAGAAAGATAATTAAGAGAAGTGATCAAAAAATAGATAAACTTAATTTAGAAAAATGGGAAATAATCAGTTTTATTCCAGAACGCTTTCAAAAAATAGAAAGAGAAGCTACCAAAAAAGAAATAAAAGAAGTAAAAAAATTTCTTAATAATAAATCATC
>DATFIM010000022.1 GCA_035270125.1 Halanaerobiales bacterium
ACGCTCTACCACTGAGCTATTCCCGCAAAAAATGGTGGTGAGAGGCGGAATCGAACCGCCGACACGAGGATTTTCAGTCCACTGCTCTACCGACTGAGCTATCTCACCTAAAAATGGCGGAGGCGACGGGATTTGAACCCGCGGTCTCCGGCGTGACAGGCCGGCGCGTTGAACCACTTCGCTACGCCTCCATTTTTAATTTTTACATGGTGGGCGAAACAGGGCTCGAACCTGTGACCCCCTGCTTGTAAGGCAGGTGCTCTCCCAGCTGAGCTATTCGCCCATCACTACTTCAGCATAAAACAGTATATACAAAACTTAGCTTTAAGTCAAAATTATCAAAGTCTTTTAAAAGATATTATATTTAATTATATACTACATACTACTAAATACTATAAAATACTTGACAATTTAAAATTAAGTTAATTAATTACTTTTTTGCTGTTATTTCATATTTTATTTTAATTTTTTCATTTTTTTGTAATAATTTTACTAAATCACTAACCAGTCTCTGATCCATATTTGTATCTACCATTTTATAACTTTCAACAATAGTAGAATATAGTTGTGGAATATCAGTTAAATAATCTTTATTTAATGTTTTATTTTTAACTGCTTTAATTAATTTTTCCTGTCTTTTTAACCTATCAGTTTTAACCTGTTCATAGTTATACCATCGTATGTAACTTAATGCTTCTTTTCCGGAAAGTACATTTTCTCCCTTTTTTAAATCTAAATTCAAATCAGGAATTTCCATTTTTTTATCTAAATTTATTGGTACTCCTCCAATTTCATCTATAAATTTGATAAATCCATCATAACTTATAACAAAATAATAATCTTCTTTTATATCTAAAAAATCATTTGTTTTTTTTCTTAATTCAGCAGTTTCATATTTTTTTAATTTATTATCATCTACCTCTATTTCAGGTGAAATTGAGTTTAATTCAATAATATTGTCTTCATTTTTATATTGAGCCATAATTATAGCATCAGTTTCTATACTATCTTTTTGAACACTTTTTCTATCATCTAGACCTAAAATCAAAATATTTATATCTCTTTTAATCTCAAAATCATCAATTGCTAATCCTGGGATAAGCTGCGGAAAAAAATTATATAAATAAATTCCTGAAAATAATAAAATAAATATTGCAATTAAAATAACCCATTTAGTCTTTTTATTCATGAATTTAAAACTCCCTTCAATTTTTCATATGATAATTTATATTTATTTTAGTTACTGTTATTATATTTTCAATAAATATAGATCTATTCCTCCTTTTGATTTTAGATTATATTTTTTTGAATCATTTTTAAGCTTTTTTCCTTGACAGAATATATAATTATGCTATAATATATAAGTGCAATGCCGAGGTGGCGGAATTGGCAGACGCGCAGCGTTGAGGGCGCTGTGGGTATTTTGCCTGTGCGGGTTCGAATCCCACCCTCGGCACCATTTTAATTTAATACGATAATTTACCCCCAAGTTTACCCTGATAATGCAGGTTTCTTGGGGGTTTTTTATTTTCAGTTCTTCAAAGGGAAAGAGACACTCTTGTCGAATATTATTAATAAGGCTTTTCCTTCTTTCGAGTTTTATAGATAATACGATTTAATTCGAAAAGAAATGTCGAAATTTAAATAAACTAAGGAGGTTTTTTAATGCCTTATTTAGCTGCTGAAGATCGTTATCAAAAAATGGAATATCACTATACTGGAAATAGTGGACTCAAATTACCTGCAATTTCTTTAGGGTTATGGCATAACTTTGGCGGAGTTGACAGTTTAGAAAACGCCCGCAAAATGCTACGACAGGCTTTTGATTTAGGAATTACCCACTTTGATCTGGCCAATAACTACGGCCCCCCTGCTGGTTCTGCAGAAGAAACAATGGGGATTTTAATGTAAAAAGACTTTAAACCTTACCGCGATGAACTCCTCATTTCTTCGAAAGCTGGTTATGGAATGTGGCCGGGACCTTATGGAAACTGGGGTTCCCGCAAATACTTAATTTCAAGTATAGATCAAAGTTTAAAAAGGATGGGACTTGATTATGTAGATATCTTTTATCACCACCGACCAGATCCAGATACTCCACTTGAAGAAACAATTGGGGCTTTAAAACAGATTCAGGATCAGGGAAAGGCTCTTTATGTAGGTATTTCCAATTATAATGCCCGCCAGACTGAAAAAGCTGTAGAAGTTGCTGAAAAAATGGGAGTTAAACTACTCTTAAATCAGTTTAACTATTCTATCTTTGACCGCTGGTCAGAAGAAGAAAGTCTTTTAAGAACACTTACAGAATCTGAAATGGGTTCAATTATCTTTTCACCTCTTTCTCAAGGCTTATTAACTGATAAATATCTGGGAGGAATTCCAGAAGATTCTCGCGCTGCTAAAGAAAGCGGTTTTCTTAAAAAAGAAAACATCACTGCAGAAAAACTAGAAAAAGTTAGAAAGCTAAATGATATTGCAGCTGAATAAATGGGTATTACCAACCGGGCACTTGAGAATATATGAAAATAACAAAAAAAGCTAAAACCCCCTGATCTAGGGACTTTAGCTTTTTTTGATTGTTCAGCTTATTTTACTTCTTTTCTAAAACTACATTATCAATATAAATTGTAGTTACTGCACCATTATCAGTGTTTCCCAAAGAGAATACCAGTTTGGGTATATCAGCTTTACTTAGATTAACATCAAAATTGAAGTTTTTCATTTCAGTACCTAATTCTGCATTAGTCTCACCATAAACAGTCCAGGATCCTCCATCTTCCTGAATCATAGCAATAATGTCACGCGCTTTATCAGCTCTGGCATCAAATGATAGAGTGTATTCTCCAGCCTCTAAATCAAGATACTGTGCAAACTGAACTGCCCAGGTCTGGTTGCCGAGACTTGTTACATCAATTTTAAATACGCCGTCTTCAACACCATAGTCTCCAACAGCTCCACCTTCACCTGCCCAGACATACCAGTTATCAGGAGCGTCTCCCATTTCATTTACAATTTCACTGTCAAAGTTACTATTTACAACTGCATTTTTAGTATAGCCTGGTTCTTCAGATTCTCCACCTCTTTGAGTTTCATTATCTGCTGTTCTTTCTACTACATGATAGGGCTCTTCCTGATCATCAATATACCAACTGATCTGATCAGGAGTCCACTCTAGAGTAAAGGTATGGTAGCTTTCAACAAAATTACCTTCTTCTAACTCAAAATCTTCAGTGATTCCTCCACCACCATAGTGGTTAGGTCCGTGAACTGTTCCGTGAACTTCTTTTACATTCCCGGCAATGAATTCCATAATATCAATTTCGCCACAGGCAGGCCATGGATTTTCAGCTATATCAGATCCTAACATCCAGAATGCAGGCCATAGTCCCTGTCCTTCAGGCAGTTTAGCTCTGATTTCTACCTTACCATATTTCATATTAACTTTATTTTGAGTTATCATCCTGGTAGAAGTATAATCATAACTTCCATATTGATCACTGCGATTTTCTTTTCTAGCCGTAATAACTAAGTTGCTGTCTTCAACGCGGGCATTTTCGCCTTCAGTATAATACTGTAGCTCATTATTACCCCAGCCAGGAATTCCCTGCTTGTGACCATTTCCTACTTCATAAGTCCAGTAATCTTCATTAACTTCTTCTCCTTCAAAATCATCCTGCCAGTCTAAGTTGCCGTCCTGGTCATAAACTTTAATGTAGTCAACTAACATTTCTCTAGGAAAATCAGTTTCAACCTGACCACCTAAATTACCACCCACAGCTACATTAAATATAAAGAAGAAGTCATTATTGTAAACCCATTCTTTTTTAGGATCTTCTGGAATTTCATCTGCAGCAGCTTCACCAATCTTTGTTATACTGACATTATCAATCCAAATTGTACCTGTATTTTTACCTAGTTGAAATTCAACTCTTGCTTTGGGATCAGTATCTTTCCCCATTACAAATTCAAATTCATAACTTTTTAAGTTTCTGTCTAGTTCAGCTACAAAACCTCCAGTTTCACCATTACCATTAACATAGGAGTTCCAGGATCTATCAGCAGTTCCCCCAATTTTTAATTCTATTTCTCTCGGTTTAGAAGCTTTAGCATCAAATTGAACTTTATACTTATAGCCCTTTTCGATCTCAACTGGAGCCTGCATCAGCTGAATTGAATAAGTATTACTTCCACCTTCAAAAATAGAGGCTTTAAAAGCACCATCATCCATTTCAGCTGAAGCTTCACCAGCATTTTCTAAAAAGAGCCAGCTGTCTTTAGTATCAAAGTTTCCATCACCATTATCTGTAACTTCATTTACCCCGTAAAACCCTTCTTCAAAATCAGCATTATCCAGAATATTTTCCGCCTGAACAGAAATACTAAAAAAAACTAAAACCATCACTAAAATCACTGAAATTTTACTTTTAAACTTTAGCATCCTATCACCCTTTTTAAATATTTTTTAATAAACGAGGGTCTGAATTGCATGAGCAGGTATTTGAACCTTTACCTGTTTTTTCTTTTCTTTTAGAATAAATTCCTGAGCCTCATCTTTTTCATTCATCACTACAACTGCAGTAGACTGATCTGGATTTTCGAAAGCTGTAAATAGGAGCTGATTAGTATCGTTTTCAAGACCAATTTTTACTGCTCCTGGTTTAATGTATTTGCTGAAATGACCCAGATAATAGTAGGGACTATTATAATGAACTTTATTTTTTTCAGTATCTACAATGATCGGGGCATCACAGTAATTTTGAACATGATTTGGTCCACCTTCTTTGTTTAAAACAAGATTCCAGTCTACCCAGCCGGTTGTGTAGTGATTTAAATCCGCTATAAGATGACGACCGTATTTTTCTCCGGTCCACCACTCATCAATAAAGTTATCTGCATTAAATAAGGGATTACAACCTTCAGTAAAGACTAATTCTTTATCATAGGTCTCATAGGTATAGCTTAAAACTTCATCATCAACTATATCCTTGCTATCATCTTCACCATACCAGTGAAAACCTACACCCCAGACCCACTGAGCTGCTTCTGGATCAGCTAAAATGGTATCGACTCTGGATTTCATAATATCTTTGTTGTGGTCCCAGACAATAATCTTAACTTCTTCCAAACCTGCTTCTTTTAGAGTTGGACCTAAGACCTTAACAAAGTCTCTTTCTTCTTCATCTTCATAAATACAGTTGTCCCAGGGGGTCTCAGCCATTGGCTCATTCTGAATAGTCACTCCCCAGATATCTATATCTCTTTTTTGATATTCTTTAATGTATTTAACAAAATAGTCAGTCCAGGTCTGCCAGTATTCTTTTTTTAATTTACCACCTTTGTTCATCCTGCCATTGGTCTTCATCCAAGCAGGTGGACTCCAGGGAGAGGAAAAGAGTTTAAATTCTGCTCCTTCAACTTTCATTGCATCTTTGATAAAGGGAATTAAATACTCTTCATCACGGGAAATATCAAAATCTTCAAGTTCAGTATCTTTCTCTGTTTCTGTATAAGCGTAATTCCCCAGAGAAAAGTCACAGCTATTGATATGTGTACGACATAAGCTGTAAGCTATACCTTTTTCAGGATGAAAATATGCTTCTAAGACTTCATCTCTCAACTCAACCGGTACCTGGTCTAAAGTGTAGGCCCCTGATTCAGTAAAAGCCCCACCAAAACCGGTGATCTCCTGAGCCTTTTGTTCGCGCTTGATTTCAATTACTGCTGAATCAGCAGCCGCTCCTGTTTTGAATTCTAATCTGTCTTTTTCTGTTAATCTGTCATCTGTATTTTTGGCTGTCTGAATTAATTTAATCTCTTTTGTCATTAAATGACCATTCCTTTATAATAAATATTTATTTTTTAACTTATTAATTAAAGTTTGAACTTAACATCATAAGTTTATTCCTTTGTTTTTCATTTAATTTTTGCTCTGGAGAATTATTAAGGCAGGTATTTTTATTCTCCACAATTAATACCATTGCATTTCTACTTAAAGTATGGGTATGCCATACAGATTTTTTGATATTATACATTTTATATGGTTTCATTTTTTGAGCATAAATTTTATCTATTTTCTGATCGCCCTCAGCCAAAAATAACAGACATTCTCCCTTAAGTAAAACAAAGACTTCATCAGTTTGATTATGCTTTTGCATTTTATCAATATTTTTAGGTAATAGTTCATCACAATAATTTAAAACTGCAACTCTCCATTCCCCATAATCTATAATTGGCTTATATCCTGATTCATTATATTCTTCAATATCGATCAAATCAGATTTCATCATTTTCATTCCTTATAAAAATATATTTTTAAATTTAAGCTAATCTCACCTTAATTTTTAATATCTCAGATTTATTATAATTAGTAATTAAATCTCTACTGATTACAGCTTTTTTATCTTCTAAACCAAAGTCAATGTCTTTATTATTTAATTTTATGTTTTTAATCTCATATTCTTTATAATCAAGGTTTTTATTATTTTCATATATTACAGAAATATCTCTTTTAGCAAAAATTGTTTCTATTTTTGCTCTTCCATTTTTATCAAAATGCTCAGCCAATAATTTTGGAACCAGAACTAAATCTCCCAGTTCACCGCTTATTCCATAAACTTGAGTGACCATAGTCAACAAAAGCCAGCTAGCTGAACCTGTTAAATAATGATACATACCTCTACCTCGATTATTGAAATATTCAGGAATTCCAGGATAAATCTTACTTTCTTCAAAATTAATAGATTGATTATAAATAGAATTTATAACTTCATTACCTGCTTCAGCAAATCCTCTTTTATAAAGTGCATTACTATACATTACAGCCATATGATTGAACATAGCTCCATTTTCTTTATGACCATAGGCAAAACCAAAAGCTCTTCCCATATTTAATAAAATTTCTTTGAAATTAGTATTTAAACGATAAGCTTCAAAATTATCATCTTTTAAATATTCATTAGTACTTTTTACTATTTCTTCAATCTGATCATCTGTAGCTACACCGCTCATAATAGGAAAAACTTGTCCTGTTAAAGTCATTCTAAATCCTAGTGAATGATCTCCTTCAAGTCGTTCTCCATTATTGTCATAATAACCATTAAAATGTTTATATCCTTTTTCATTTTCAAGCCATTCATTTTCTCTAATATTTTCTATTATCCAATTTGCTTTTTTCTCTATATCAGCAATTAAAGAATCAATAGCAAACTTCTTCTTTTCCCCTGAAACTTTATTCTGATAGGAAGAAAAATATTTATCTAACAGTTCTTTTTTTGCACTAACTGAGTCATAATTAACTTTGTTATATATAGAGTCAAACAAATATTTCATTTCAGAAGCCAGTTTAATATTTTTTATATTTTTTTCAGATTTTAGTTTTCTTAAAAACTCAGCTATTTCCAATAAATTGCTGGCATAGAGTGCAGTAAAAGCAACACTTTCTCCATTTTCCTCAGCCATATCAAATCCGTCATTCCAATCTCCAGCCTCTAATTTAAAATTATTATTTTCACCAACATTGAAAAATAAACTAAGATGTTGAATTAATAAATGCTCTAAAATACTTCCCTGATAAATTTGATTATTGAAATCTAATAATTTATTCCCATAATCCTCATTCCATTCTTCATCAATTTCTGTACCAAAAGAAGTGTGTGAATCTTTAAAATAACTCTGATTTTCAAGCAAGAAATCCAAATCTCCACTTCGATCAATATATAGTTTGGTAGTCAAAAAAGGCCAGGCACCGTGGTCCATCCAGACTCGGCTGATATTATTACGGTCAGCTATAAATTCTCCTGGTTCAGACCCTATAATTGTAGCATTTGTACCATCAAAACGAACACCAGCAAAATTATTATACAAAATGTCTCTTACATTTTCAGGCTCCATTAATAACAAGCCAAGAGAATCCTGCCATAGATCTCGCCAACCTCTTCCTCCCCGGCCATAATCATGGTGAGGTAAAAATGAACATCCAAAAATTCTTCTCAAAATAGGTTGCAAACTCACCCAGCGCATCCACTGATCAAAATCATTATTTCCAGACTCTAACTGAAATTTATCTAATTTATTCTTCCAAAATTTCTTATTTTCAGCAAGATACTTATTAAATTTTTCATGGCTACAATATTTTTTTACAGCAGTTTTAATTAACTTATTATCTTTATTTTCATCAATGACTATTGCCAATATATAACTTTTTTCCTCATTAGGAGCCAAAGTAATATCTTTAAATCTTAAAGCTCCCATAGTTTCATAACCCTCTACTTCTGCCCCTGCATTTAAATAATCATTATTAACTTTTGCAGCTTTTCCTGGCCAATCTAAAAATCCTTCTTCTCCAATAAAATCTTCAAGAACTGGATAAAAACCTATAGCTTTTTCAGAATTATCTTCAGTTCCTAAAACAGCATAAGAAACATAATTTTTCTTATGACCTCTCTCATCAAAAGATAAAGTAGGGGTTACAACTATTCCATCTTCTATTGTTTTTGTTCTTTGAAGTAAAGAAGTTACATGGCGGTGATCTCGTAGATTATCTGCAGATCTTCCATAAATTGGAATAGCGGAAGTAGGAGTAATTTTAATTTCCTCATCTCCATTATTTATAATTTTAACCTTCATTAATTCAACCTGATCATGATTTGCAGGCACAAAATTTGTTATTTCTGATTTAATTTTTAGTTTTTCACTTTTCCTAATAATTTTATGCCATAAAAAACCTGCTTTCACAGTTGTTTTTTCATCGTTTTTATCTAAATATTTTTTAGAATGCTGAGCTGCAGAATTGCCAGTTGCAGACCACAACTTCTTATCATTAATTAATAACCAAAAATTCCTTGCTGATCTATTATTATGAAGATTTTCTACAGACACAGGCTCCATTGCAAAAGTATTCTGTCCTGTTTTTATATCTCCATTTAATTTTGGTGTAATTGCCGACATCATTCCTACTTCATTTGTTAAAGGAAAATATATACGATTATAATTATCAGCATTTTCTAACTTAAATTCCCCAGAATTACCTGTAAAATGCCATTCATTATTTTCTTTACTCAAACTCCTCACCTTCCAATTATTATTTATTTAATTCTTCGTCACTAAATAACACACTATGATTTTCCTCTATTTCAACAAAACCTTTATCTTTATTTTTATTATAAAATTCCCTAACATCATTAACTACCTGTTCAGGTAAAAATTCTTCATCTGGATCCCAACGTTCTCCAATTTCAGGTACAGCTTCAAAAAGCATCTGAGTATAGGGATGGGTTGCATTTTCGTATATCTTTTTAGTATCCCCTCTTTCTACAAGTCGACCTTTATACATAATTAATGATTTATCACTAATATAATATCCTAAATTTAAATCATGAGTAATAAATATAACTGACATTCCATTCTTTTTACAGGTTTCAATCAATAAATTTAAAACTCCAATTCTGGTAGATGCATCAAGCATACTGATTAACTCATCTGCAATTAAAATATCAACATCCATTAAAAGTGCTCTAGCAATAAGTAATCTCTGCAGTTGTCCTCCACTTAATTGATGAGGAAATTTACCTAGAGTTCTGTCTGGATTTAAATTAACATCACAAAGTGCTTTTTTAATTGCCCTGTCTTTATCTTCATAACCTAAATCAAAAGAATCAAAAATCATATCAAAAACCCTGTCTACTCTATAAAGTGGATTAAACGTAGCAAATGGATCCTGAAAAATCCCCTGAACATTTCGATAATAATTCTTAAGTTCATCTTTATCATCGATTACTGAAATATCTTTTCCTCTATAAGTGATTTTTCCTTCTGTTGGATTTATTAATTTTAAGATCAACTTACCAACTGTAGTTTTACCACTACCACTTTCACCAATAAGTGAAATTATTTTTCCTTTTTCTATATCAAATGATATATCTTTAGCAGCAACTGTATATTCTGGATTAAAAAATCCACATTTAAATACTTTAGTTAAACCATTTACTGACATTACACATTCATTATTTTTTGCCATTTAAATCACTTCCTAATTCTTTCCAACGCCAGCAGGAGACAAAATGATCTTCTGCTACCTTTTCTCTTTCTGGATTTTTTTCACATTTATCTATTGAATAAGGGCAGCGCTGTCTAAAACGACAACCTTCATCAATATTTAATAAATAAGGAGGAGTTCCTTTTATTCCAGATAATTTTTTGTCATTATACTGAATACCTACCTGTGGAAGAGAGTCAATTAAAGCTCTAGTATAAGGATGGCGAGGATTATTAACAATCTCATCAGTAGGTCCAATTTCTGCAAAATTTCCAGCATACATTATCATTATCCGGTCAGCTATCTGATATAATATTGATAAATCATGTGTTATAAAAATTGAAGATTTTATTATTTCTAAATCTCTTAAATTAGAAAGCATTGTAGCTACAAAGCGCTGAGAACTAACATCTAAAGCAGATGTTATTTCATCGGCAATTAAAAATTCTGGATCTAAGATTGTAGATATAATCATAATAACTCTTTGTTTCATTCCACCTGATAATTCAAAAGAATATCTATTTAAAACTGATTCATCAAGATTAACTAAGTCTAAGCGATCTTTTACTTTCTTAAAAAATTCTTTATTTGTTTTCACTCCATGCTGTTTTGCTAAATCTGATATATAAGTTTTTATTTTTTTAGTAGGAGAAAAAGCATCTAAAGCATATTGAGGAATTAAAGAAATTGTTCTTAAACGCAATTTTTTAAATTCTTTTTCACTCATATTCATTATCTTGTTTCCAACTAAATCAACCTCACCAGACATATATTTTAGAGGTCTTTTACAGGAAATAAAAGTATTAGCTAACGTACTTTTTCCACAACCAGATTCACCTGCTAACCCCAGAATTTCTCCTTTTTTTAAATTAAATGTTACATTATCTACTGCTTTAACCTGACCTTTTAAAATATCATAATATGCTTTTAAGTTTTTTACTTTTAATATATTTTCAGTCATAATTTACATCTCCCTTAATCTAGGGTTAAAGGCTGCATCTAAGCCTGTATTTATAAAATAAAGTGCTGTAATTAAAATCGCAAGTATTAATCCAGGTATTATAGCCCACCACCACATACCAAGTTGTATTCCATTCCAGTTTACAGCATTCTGCATTACAAGTCCCAGAGAAATTCCTTTAGTTGGGCCAAGACCTAAAAATTCAAGCTGAACGGTGGCCAACATCGTACTATTAAACTGTTGAATAAATACCATAAATACATATGAAAACATGTTTGCTGCAATATCTTCTCTTAGAATTCTACCAACACTTATCGCAGATATTCTTGATAAGGAAACATATTCTTCATTTTTTAAAGAAAGTGTCTGTGACCTAACAGCTCTAGCAGTCCAGGGCCATGCAGTTAAAGAAACAATTACAGCCATAATTACAACCCCTCTAACCTCAAGAAACGCAGCAATTACAATCAACAAAGCCAGTTGAGGAATTACCACAAAAATATTTGTAAGCATCATTAAAAGTTCATCAAAAATTGTACCTCCATAATAACCTGCTAAAAATCCAATTACACAACCGACTAAAGTTGCTATTGTACCGGCTATTGCTCCAACTAAAAGGGTTGAACGTAAACCATAAACTGTTCTAGTAAATACATCTCTCCCATCAATAGTTGTTCCAAAAAAATGTTGACTGGATGGAGGTAAATATCCTGCTCCTGCATATTCATCATACTCATATTTTGATATCATAGGTCCAAAAACTGCTAACATAAATACTAAAACAACTATTGTTAGGCCAAATATAACCTTTTTGTTTGTTAATGCATAATATAAGTTTTCATGTTTTGCCCAAAAGTTTTTTAACATAACTTACATCTCCTCTGTATATGAAAGTCTTACTCGCGGATCAATAAACATATAGATTATATCTACAGTAAAGTTTGCTACTAAAACCATAGTGACAATTGTTAGAAATATTCCCTGCATCAAAAAATAATCCTGATTTTGTACTGCATTCAGAAGTAATCTTCCCAAACCAGGATAGTTAAATACTACCTGAACTGTAATAGCTCCTCCTACAATTCTACCTAATCTTAGAGCAAGACCTGTAACCTGAGGTAAAACTCCATTTCTAAAACCATACTTACGGATTAACTTTCTTGAAGAACCTAATGTTTCCATATATTTTGAATAATTTGAGCTTTTCTCATACATAATCATATTTCTCATCCCGATAGCCCATCCTCCAAGCTGTACTAAAAACATAGTGAAAAATGGTAAAAACCAGTGGTGTAAAAAATTTATAATAAAACTAAAGTTTAAACCTGGAGATGCAGTTGAACTATAAGCTCCGCTGATTGGAAACCACCCAATAACTACTCCAAAGAAAAAGGCCACAATTCCAGCCATCCAAAAATATGGTGAAGCTGCTAAAAAATAAAAGAAGGGCATTGTTGTTTTATCAACTCTTTTATTAGTACCTGAATATGCTCCTAATTTATTTCCAACTACCCAACTTGATATAATTGCAGGAAGTAATACAGAAATATCAAATACTATTGCTCTTTTTATAATATCTAAAACTGGAGTTGGAAACTGAATAATTGAAATCCCAAAATCAAGCGTAAAAATCGATTTCCAAAAATTTACATACTGTAGCCATAAAGGCTGATCAAGATTAAATAACAAAGTAAGCTGATCTTCTAAAATCTGACGCCCACCTTCCATACCTGAAAAACGAGATAAAAGTGATTGAATTGGATCACCAGGCATCATTCTTGGAATAAAAAAGTTGATAGTAACTGCAAGAATAAATGTTATTATATAAATTACTATTTTTTTCGCTAAATATCTACCCATTTTTGCTCCTCCTTTATAAATAACAGGTCCGATAATATTATCGGACCTGTATATTAAAAGATATATTTTCCCCTCTTTTAATTTTACTTAGCTGGTTCTATGTTAATTAGAGTTTCAATCATACCTAACTGATAGGCATTACCCCAACTAACTGGAACACCATATGGATCATTTTCATTAGGCCAGTTTGTCCAGTATTGAGTTGTTTGCTGTGCCCATAAACCATTATGCCATAGAGGTACACTTGGCATATCTATTAATAATGTTTTCTGTATCTCAGAAGCTAGTTCCTGCTTTTCTTCTTCATCTTTTATCATATTGAACTGGTCAATTTTTTTGAATAATTCAGGATTATCATAAGCTCCCCAATTACCATTAGTTATTTGTTCACCATGGATACTACTGTTTGCAACACCATTCCAGTAATCAAATGGAGTAGAAGATAGTGTTGTCTGGAAAACCCCAATCATCATATCAAAGTTTTTATTAAAACGTCTATTATCAAATAGTGAACTATCAGGGAAATCGGGAGTAATCTTAATACCAATTTCTTCAGCATCAGCTGAAATTGATCTAACTGCTGACATCCAGTCAGTCCAACCACTTGGAACCATAATTTTCAATTCAAGTGGATCTCCATTTGGCATTTCTCTCCAGCCATCACCATCTTCATCAACATAACCTGCATCAATTAGTAAACCTTTAGCTTTTGTAGGATTATATTCAAAACCATAATCTTCTACTACTTCTTCATCAAGATAAGATTCCCAGCCTTCTCCAAATAATCCTGTAGGATTAGATGGCTTTACCAGACCGCCATAAACTTTATTTACAATATTATCTTTATTAACCATAAAAGCCATTGCTCTTCTAAATTGAGTATCATCCATTGGTTCTCGAGTTGTATTCATATACATTAGAGCAGTATTCCAGGAAAGCATATAAGGCTCTTCTTCATACCAGGTTTTTAACCCAAATTGTTTTTTAACTCTTTGAACTCCTGGAATAAAGTTATTACTTAAATCAAGCTCACCCTTCATTAACATTCCCATTACAATATTATTACTCTGATTTACAAGATCAACAAGATATTTAGGAGTAGGCTGACCAAATACATCATTACCCCACCAATCATCATTTCTTTCCCAAACCATTCTATCCTGACCAGCTTCTTTAGCAGTATAAGGACCTGTACCAACTGGATCTTTCATAGCATTAGTAATTAATTGATCTGAAGGAATTTCACTCCAGATATGTTCTGGAATAATATAACGTTCATACAATTCTGCATTCCATTCTGCATAATGCGGCTCACTAAATGTAAATCTTACTGTATAATTATCTTCAGCTTTTACAGATTCCATCCAGTTCCATATTGGAGAATAGAAAACATCATTTTCTTTGGCCAATTCATATGTGAAAACAACATCTTCAGCATTAAATTCTTCTCCATCATGCCAATTAATATTCTCTCTCAAATTAAGAACATATTCGTCATCTGATACCCATTCTCCACTTTTAGCTAACCAGGGAGTATACTCATCTTTCACAGGATTATATGAAAACATAGGCTCATATACCAAACCTCCTGTACCAGGAGTACAGTTAGGAATCAAAATATTCCAGGTTGATGGAGGACCCCACATAGCACCAGAAACTACCAATGTCTTATCACGATCTAATTCCAAGGCAAATGAAACTGTACTAAAAGCCAAAACCAATACCAACACTAAAGTTAAAAATAAAGATAATTTTGAATAAAACTTCACGTTAACACCCCTTTTTTGTTTTTTGAACTTTCTATATAAAAATCCCTTTAAAATACGGGATTTGTTAACTTTGTAAGCGGTTACAATAACAGCAATAAAAATCATCTTATGTCTTTACATGATTCTCTTTCGATTAATTCAACAGGTAAAATAATTGGAGAACTACTTTTATCAGATTTCCCCATCATACTTATCAATAATTGAGTAGCAGATTCCCCCATTTTCTTTTTATTCTGTTTAACTGTTGTTAAAGCTGGTTTAACATAACTGCTAACTTCTATATCATCAAAACCAATTATAGAAAAATCTTTTGGTATTTCAAGTCCTGCATCTTCAATTGCTCTCATTGCACCGATAGCCATAGTATCACTCTGACAAAAAATTGCTGTTGGCTGATCATCTAAATTTAATATTTTTTTTGCAGCCTTGTAACCACCCTTTTCAGAATATTTTCCATTAAATATCCAATCAGAATTATATTTTATATTCAATTCTTCAAGAGCTTCTTCAAATCCTTTAAATCTATCATTAGTGGGTTTAGTTGCTTTAATTCCGGCAATCATTCCGATTTTTTTATGGCCCATTTCTTTAAAATAATTAACAGCTTTTTTTGCCCCTGAAATATTATTAGACATTACATAAGAAGCATTTTCTCTCTTTATATCAATATCTACAAATACAACAGGTATATCTGACTCTAATAATTTTGGTAAGTTAGGATCATCTTTTAACACTCCCATCAATACTACTCCATCAACATGACGATCCTGACATTTTTCAAGGTAACTAAATTCATCACCCCATTGCCTATTTGTAAAATAGAGAATGTCATAACCTTTTTTACCTAAATTCTTTTCCAGACCATAAATTACTTCTCTAAAAAATGGATGATGGAGGCCGCTATTGAAATGATCTGTAAAAAATACTCCTATTATATTTGATCTGTTAGTAGATAAACTTCTGGCAACAGTATTCGGTCTATAATTATTTTCTTTAATTATTTTGATTATTTTTTCTCTGGTTTCATCTTTTACAGCAGGATGGTCATTAATTACTCTAGAAACTGTTGCTGTGGAAACATTAGCCTGAATTGCAATATCTTTTATTGTAGTCATTATTTTCCTCCTTATATTAATGTCTTAATTGTTTTTTGTAACCGATTACAATTACCTGTTATATTTATTCTTCTTGGTTGAATTAAATATTCCTTCTTTTTTATTATAATTTTTCAAATATTATATTATTTTTATTTTAAATCATTATTTTAGATTAATAAAAAGATAATCAATTTTACCATTACGTAGTTTTTTTGCATATTTTCCTTTGATTTTAGATCCTTTTATCTCAATTTTTTCACCATTAATTAAAAATTCAAAACTTTTTATTTTAACTTTATTATCACCAAAAGTGTTTTTATTCTTAGGATTATTGTAAACAGCAATCGTATGGCCTAATAACCTAAAAGCAAAAGAATTTTTTGGTATTTTAAAATTTACTTTTTTCTTTTTAGACAACTGAAAACTAACATCTCTATCTTCCTGGGTAAAAATATCTTTTTGTAGAATTGGACGTGGCTTAAAACATAATTTATTATTTTCATAAACAAATGGCTTAGGACCAAAAGCAATCAATGACCAAATATGCAAAAACTCTGCTGTTGACCCACTCAAACGAGCTATATATCCACGACCATGATTTTTAACATCAGTATTTAAGCTACTCATAATAAAAGAACTATTTTCTAAAATACTTCTACCATATCTTTCTGGATCTTGAAAAGGAATTAAAACATCTTTCATAACCTTATAAAATTCTTCATTTAAATTACTTTTTAATAACTCCAAAAGATATTTATATTCCATATGAAGCCAAATTGAACCATTTTCTAACCATCCTGAACTAAAAGCTCTGGCTCTACCTATATCATCTGGCATATCTGAAAGATCTCCATTAAGTCGATACATCTTCAGTTTTTTATCATATAATTCACTTTTACAAACACTTTGATGTAAATCAAGTATTTTCTCTTTATTCTCCAATATTTTCATGGCCCTAACCTGTCCTTCAAGAAAAGGAGGAAGAGCATGCTGTGCAAATTCTTTTACCTTAATATACTGATTACCCTTTTTCGAATAAAACCCTGTTTTTTCATATTCTTCTGGTAAATAGTAATAATAGGTATTGTAAAGACCACTTTTTTTGTTATAAGATTTCTTAATTGCAGAATTAAGCTTCATTTTACTCATATTTAAAAAAGATTTAAGCTCATTATATTGCATTTCTTTTGTTTGTCCATTTATACCTTTGAAAACCTTATTTCTGTAAACTTCCTTTAAGCTAGTAGCTTGATCCCAATAAGAAAAATCGTCTTCTTGTTTCTGCCATTTTACTAATTCCTGTTCCAGTTCTCTTATAAAATCATAAACTTCTACAGGCAATTTGACATTAGGTTTTATTTTATCTATTTTTTCTATTAAAAAATCAACTAATCTATATAATTCCATAACTTCAGGAGTTGAAGAACCAAATATTCCAGGCAATCCATTTAAAGCATCATACCATCCCGGTTTATTTGCTTCCATTTCAATCCCTACTCCTTCAGGATCAAAAGATGCTAATTTATTAACTACTATTGCAAGTAATTTATTCATTAAATTTGTTTTAAATATCTTTCCGTTTTTCTTTCTTAACTGTTTAGATTTAAATTTACGATTTTTTATTTCAGCTTTTTTCTCTTCATCAACTTTAACTGCATCTAACTGTCTGGGGCCATTATTTGTTAGAACATATTTTTCACTTCTGGGATTTACGCGGACATAATTATCGTAATAAGTATAACTATTATCATTTATAAGCAATTCATATTCTTTTTCAGGATAAACAGCCAGGTAGTTTTTAATTAAATCTAAAAGATATGTCCAGTGATCTATCCAAAATCCTTCTCCATGCTCAGCTTCTATTTTGCTTTCTGCTTTTTTCATAATTTTATTTATGAATTCTTCTAAAGAAACACTAAGTTTAACCTCATTATCAGTTATAAATAGACCTAAATCACCAGGAGTAAATTGTTTTTTTAATCTATTATCTACTAAAGTTTTTTTGTTTTTTACTAATTTTATAAACTCTTTTCTATCATTTCTTTTCAAATGAAAACTCAGGCCTTTAATTAATAATGGATTAAATCCATCTATTTGAATGAGATTTGCAAATAGCTTTATATTTGACTTTTGAACTTTTGGATTAAATAAATTATCAGACCTTCTATTCTGATTAACATCTCTATAATTCCCATTACCCTGTGAAAAATAATTAGGTTCTAATTGAAAAAAATTATAATCTCTTTCCAAATCACCATGTTTACGAGAAAAAAGATGATAAGTATGATCTCCAATTTCAGAAGGAAATCCTCCTCTAAGAACATTATCCAAAAAAGTCTGTCTGCAGTATTGATCAAATTGAGAATAATTACTTACTGTAAAAATATGATCCAAATAATAGTTATGTATTTTTTTGTTTTCTTTTTCTTTATAATTAACATAACCTGGTTCTAAAATTTTCTTCTTTATAGTTTCAAGTTTTTTCTTTGAACTAGTGTGACCATAAAAAGAATTAATAACTATTTCATCTCCACCATTCACTTTTTTTATAACCGAACTCATAGCTGATGGATAACGATTTTCTAAAAGTTGTTCCCCCTGAAAATCAGCTAATATTTTTCTTTCAAAATTAACTGGGTTTAAAAAAGATTTATTATTGGCAAAGATGATCTCAGGATCTACTAAAGGTTGCAGTATTTTATTATCACCATTATCAGAAGAAAAAGAAAGAAAGAAATGACCAGAATTTATTTCTTTTACTTCAGGTTTATCATCAGCAGTTGCACTTATTCTAAAAAAAGGCATTTTTTCTTCCATATTATCAACTCTACACCAACCAGACATAGTCTGGCTAACTTCCTTTAGAGCTTGATTTGATAACCCTTCAGGTATCACTTCAGGTAAACCATCAAGAACTTCTAATTTTATATCTTTATCAGCTAAATTTTTGATGTTCACTCTTCTTACCAATGAGCCAAAGTTTTCTCCTGGTAAAATAAAATAATTTATTAAAATTTCAAGATCTAATTCATGATTTACTTCTTTTAATGTTAAAGAATAAGGTTCAATTATCATTTTATTTTTTATCTTATCTGAAGTTTTCTTAAATGGTTCATATACATAATCAGATTCAATAAATTTAATAAATGTTCTAAAACCTTTAAGGGGAGTTAGTTGATATGATTTATTAGCAGGATTGAACTCCATAATAGCGTGATCCTTATTTTTTATACCAAAACTAGCAATCCCCTGTCCCCTATTTACATAAAAAGCCCAGATAGGAACCCCCATTTTTCCTGCAATTCCTGGTAAAAAACTGGAAAAGGTTTTTTGTTTTTGATAATTTTCTATTATAAATTTTCCTTTTTCATTTAGATGCACAAAATCACTCCTTATTAATCATAATTTCTTAATTCACTAATCTTTAGATACATTAGTTTACTTTTCCAAACCATTATTTTTAATTACTTTTTTATACCATTTAGCACTGTCCTTCAGATACCGTTCTTGACTATTATCATAATCTATATATACCAATCCAAAACGTTTATCATAACCATAAGCCCATTCAAAATTATCCATTAAAGACCAGACATAATAGCCCTGCAAATTCACACCATTCTCAATAGCTTTATGAGCAGCTTTAAAATGTTTTTTCAAATATTCAATACGCTCATTATCTTTAATCCTTCCATCATTTAACTCATCTTTAAAAGCTGCACCATTTTCAGTTATATAAAGAGGTAGATCACCATATTTTTCTTTAATTTCTATCAAAAGATCATACAATCCTTGAGGATAAACTTCCCACCCCATATCAGTATATTTACTACCTTCTGGCTTAATATTACTAATTGGTATAATTTTGTTATTACTATTATATTTTGTTACAGCTCTGGTATAATAATTAATTCCTAAAAAATCTATTTCTTTAGCTATTAACTTCATATCATCATCTTTGATTTCAAATCCGCCAACTGCTTGATTATAAATATTCAAAAGTCTTCCTGGATATTTCTCTTTAAAAATCGGATCTAAAAACCAGTTGTTTATATTTTCTTTTGCTAATTTCGCTGCTTTTTTATCTTTTTTAGAACTACTTGCAGGATAAGTTTGATGAAGATTAAGAGTAATACCAATTTCTCCATCTAAATTTTTACTTCTAAATCTTTCAACAGATTTACCATGGGAAACTAAAAGATTATGAGAAGCATTTAAAGCTAATTTCAAATCATTTAGTCCTGGAGCATGTTCTCCCTTATGATGACCTAAGAAAGAAACAACCCAGGGTTCATTATGAGTTATCCAACGATCAACCTTATCTCCAAGCTCATCAAACATTAATTCAGCATATTCTGCAAAATATTCAGCTACATCTCTATTTGCCCAGCCTCCTATTTTTTGCAATTCAAAAGGTAAGTCCCAATGATATAGGGTTAATGTAGGTGAAATTTCTGCTTCAAGTAACTTTTCTATTAATCTTTTATAAAAGTCAAGCCCTTTTTGATTTACCTTTCCCTTTCCATCAGGAATAATTCTTGGCCAGGATACAGAAAACCTATATGTATCCAGCCCCAATTGTTTCATGATCTCTACATCCTCTTCAAATCGATGATAATGATCACAGGCCACATCTCCTTTATCAGCATTCTTTACATTACCTGGAGTATGACTAAAACTGTCCCAAATGGACATTTTCTTTCCATCTTTATTCCAGGCTCCTTCTATTTGATATGAAGCTGTAGCGGCTCCCCAGATAAAATTATCAGGAAAAAAAAGTTTGTTCATTAATTAACACTCCTTCAATTTTTAATTGTTTCATAGAGTTATAGTGATAATATTCTAAATTTTTTATTAAATAAAATTTATTTTGTAACCGATTACATTTCTTCTTGTTATTATATTCTTGATTAATTACAATAACCCTTTTTTTATTTATAAATTTTTTTCGACAAATAAGTTGATTAATCTCATAAAAAACTATATAATGATAGACAAAGTTGTATAAAGAAAATAAATAAAATAGAATAAATAAAAATATAAAAGGAAGTGAAAAAACTGGAAGCTCGCACCCATACTTTATTAGCAAAAAAAATCTACAATTTTTTTAAGAAAAGAAATGTGAATTTATCTAAATTTTGGCTGACTATAGGAAGTGTTAAACCGGATTTTACTAATGACGATATTAATCATTATAAAGATGAAAGTATATATTTGTTTTACGAAAAATTCTCTGAATTAAAAAATATTGACCCAGAAAAAGATATTAAAAATTTTTCAATGAAATTGGGAGAAATTTTTCATTATACTGCTGACTTTTTTTGTCATGCTCATAATAATAAAAAAATGGAGAATAATTATCTATATCATTTTAAATATGAATGGCAACTTAATAAATTCGCTTATAATTCTAAAAGTGAAATATTCAATCTAAAACATCTCGATCCCTATATTTATCAATTAACATTAAAAGAATTGATGAATTATAAACATAAGGAATACTCAAATAAAAAAACTTCTTTTAAAAATGATCTTTTTTATTCTTTTCAATTTAGTATATTTATAACTAATAAATTACTTGCCAATGCCTATAATCAAAAACTATCTAATCCAAATTTCAATCTAAATATAGCAAAATAATTTTATGTATATCAATTAAAAAACCTCGACCTAAATAGGTCGAGGTTTGTTTATTCCCAGTTTTATTACTTTTTATAGTTTATTTACATTTTCTGCTTGTGGACCACGGTCACCTTCAACAATTTCAAATTCTACTTCTTCGCCGTCTTCTAGTGACTTAAAACCATCATCCTGAATTGCAGAGAAATGTACAAAAACATCATCTCCATCTTCTCTTTCAATAAAACCATAACCTTTTTTACTGTCAAACCACTTAACTTTTCCTGTGTAAATCATTTAAAAAATTCCTCCTAATTTTTAATAAAGTGAGCTCTTTCTTAGATTTTTTTGCCCACAAAATATAGTATATAGTAAAAATGATCATAAGTCAAGTGATAACCATTTAATTACGTAAATAATTTAGTGGATTGGCTGGTCTTCCATTAACTTGAACTTCAAAATGTAAATGTGGACCTGTAGAATTTCCAGTATTACCAGATCTAGAAATCACTTCACCTCTATGAACATATTCTCCATTATGTACAAGTAATTCAGAATTATGAGCATATAAAGTTTTTAAACCTTTCTGATGTAGGATAATTACTAAATAACCATAGCCTGAACTCCAACCACTATAAATTACCCGACCATCTCCAGCTGCTTTTATTCCAGTTCCAGGATTTACTGCATAATCAATCCCTTCATGCATCCTACCCCATCTAGGTCCATAATAAGAAGAAATTCTAGCATTCACCGGAGCTATAAACATCTGTTCCAATCTATCTTTATAACTAAATTCAGGAACTGCCCCAGGTAATAATAAAGTTTGACCAATTTGAATTTTTTCAGGATTTTTTATTCCATTACTGTTAATAATTTTTGTCCTGCTAATATTAAATTTATTTGCTATTGAACTTAAATTTTCTCCAGGAGAAATATTGTATAATATCCCCTTTACAGGTAATATCTTTATTTTCTCTCCAGGTTTAATTCTATTCATATTACTAATATCATTAGCACCTATTAAAGTATCAATATTTATATCATATTTATTTGCAATACTCCAGAGTGTTTCTCCTTTTTTAACTGTATGTTCTTTTATTTTTTTCAGTAGTGAATTTTTTTCTATTATTTCTTTTCTTATTCGACCAATATTATATAAATTTCTATTTTCAGCTAAAGCAAAATTTTGATCTGAATTAAATGTATTTATATTTTCATTTTTATCTGAAGTTAATTTTGTATTTATTAATTCCAAATTATTATTATGATTTTCTGTTATTAATTCTACATTTGCTATCATTCTCTGATTAATTTTTGGTTTACTATCTTCAGAATTAGAAATAAAAGAAATAAATGAAACTAAAATAAAAATTGGAATTAATATATAAATTAGCTTAACAGATTTATTCATTAGTCTTTTCAGCTCCTAATTAAAATAATTACTTAAATTCATATTTATTATACCATTTATTTTATTGTTTTGTAAACAATTATAGCCTACTTCTTTTATTTTGAACTTATTTACTAAATTATTTTTATTATTTTCTGAAATTTTTAATAAACTATGTTATAATTGTAAAAACAATTATTTTAAAAAAAGGGGGGACCAATAATAAAATTAATTAACAGAAAAAACAAATTGACTAATGCTATATTTTTAGTTTCCGCCTATCTTTTAATTGTTCTTGGAATTATGCTTTTTATCCCTTTTTTATTATCTATATTTTTAAGAGAAAATTCTAATATTCAATATGCATTTTTAATTCCTTCAATAATTTCTTTAACTACTGGTTTTATAATAAAATTTTTATATAGAAATATAGAATTAAAATTAAATGTAATTTCAAGTATGGTTTCAGTTACTTTTGCCTGGATCCTATCGTCTTTTATAGGCTCAATTCCTTTTAAATTAGGTTTGGATGAAAGCTATCTCGATTCTTTTTTTGAATCAGTAAGTGGTTTTACTACTACTGGAATTACTGTGTTCCAAAAATTAGAAACAATGCCAATGTCTATTATTTTTTGGAGAAGTATGATCCAGTGGCTTGGTGGTTTGGGAATATTAACTTTTTTCCTATTAATTACCTTTAGAAGTGAAGGAAATCATTGGCAATTATTTTCGGCTGAAAGTCATAAAATAAATACCAGCCGTCCAGTTCCAAATGTATATAAAACAATAAGTATTTTATGGAGTATCTACATATTATTTACTTTTATTCAAATAATTTTATTAGTGATCTTTAAAATGCCTTTTTTTGAAGCTGTAATCCATAGTTTTACAACTTTATCTACTGGTGGTTTTTCTAATTATGATGCAAGTATTGGTCATTATCAATTAAGTGGCCATCCATATTACCGACAAATAGAATATATAATAATTTTATTTATGACTCTTGGTGGAATTAATTTTATAGTTCATTATCAAGCTTTAAAAGGAAATTTAAAAAAATATATCGATAACATTGAGATGAGATATTTTTGGCAAATTATAATATATGTAACAACTATAATATTCATTGGAAAAACAGTTCTAGATACTCAAACCATAATGAATTTAGAAGAAAATTTTAGAAAAATTCTTTTTCAGGTTGTCTCTGTTATGACAACAACTGGTTTTGGTACTGAAAGTATCGGAGGGGCGTTTTTCCCGGCAGTAGCCAAACAATTATTTTTACTTTTAATGTTAATTGGGGGTTGTGTAGGTTCAACATCTGGAGGAATAAAAGTAATTAGAGTTGCAATTCTAAACAAATTATTTATTAGAGAAATCAAAAAAATTTATTTACCAAAACATGCTGTCATCCCGGTAACTATTGATAAACAGACTGTTGAAATTGAAGAAATATTAAAAGTAGCTGCCTTAGTTTTTGCCTGGATTTTTTTGATTCTTATAGGTTCAGGAATAACCGCAGTATTTTCTGATTTATCAGCATTTCAATCAATTTCTGGTATGTTATCTGCAGTCGGAAATATTGGTCCATTTTATTTTTCAGTTAGTAAAATGGCTTCTCTTTCACCAGTTATAAAAATAACATATATTATTGGAATGTTAGCAGGAAGACTTGAAATATTACCGGTATTTTTAATATTTTTTCGTAATGTCTGGAAATACAACTAAAATCAGGAGGAAATATTATGTATATAATAATCGCGGGTGGAGGTATAGTAGGACGTAATCTCACTAAAATGTTAGTAAAAGATCACGATGTTGTAGTAATTGACCAGGATAAAAGAATATGCGAAAGGTTATATTCAGAATATGGAGTTTTGACAATTAATGGAGATGCTACAAAAATTGAAACTCTAAAAGAAGCAGGTATTGATCGTTGCGATATAGGAGTTGCTGCTATGAGATATGATTCTGATAATCTAGTTTTTGCGCTAATGGCAAATAATTATGGAGCAAATAAAATTCTTACAAGAATGAGAGAACCCGAATATGAAAGTGCCTATGAATTAGCCGGAGTCACAAAAATTGGTTCTGCAATTGATATTATGGTCAATGAATTTTACATAGAAATTGAGGAACCTGAGATAAGAAGGGTTGCCTCAATAAGTAATGGGAAAGCTGAAATTTCAATAATTACTATTCCTGAAGATTCTAAAATAAAAGGAAAGACAATATCTGATATAGTACAAAATCCCAGTTTCCCTGATGATTGTATTATAGCCGGTATTTTCGACATCAAAGAAGATGAGCTAATAATTCCAAGAGGTAATCAACGTATCTATGCAAAAAACCAGGTTTTCTTAGTAGCTTCTGAAGATAACATTATACAGGCAGCTTCATTTTTGAAAAGTTAGTTTTTATTTAAAAAATTATCTATTATTGCAATTAAATCCTCAAGTCTATCAATAAATGGAGAATGTCCGGAATTTTTAATAATTTTTAATTCAGCATTTTCTCCGATCCCTTCTACAGTTTCTTCTTGCATTTCTCTAGTGACAACTTCATCATGATCACCATAAAAAACCAGGGTGGGGACTTCGATTTCATCTACCTCACCTGTTCCTTCTATTAAACCATTATGTTCATGTGATATATTAAAATAACTTAAGGCAAAATTAAAATCAACTAAATTTCTTTGTTTAAGCATTTCATCTATATATGCCTCATAGCGGTTACTTTCAGGTGTATGAGTAGTAAATTTAGATCTTTCACAAACTTTTTTCATTGTCCAGCGAGCAATTTTATTTAAAATGAATTTATCTTTCCATTTGTATGCTTTCAATGCAGGTTTAACAACTTCTTTAATTTCTCCACGAGAAGCCAGATATTCTCCATCTTTATAGATCGGAAAACCTTTTATACTTGAACTTTCAAGTAAAATTAGTCTTTGAACATATTCCTGATAATTTATAGTAAACCTCATTGAAACTGTACCACCAGCACCCCATCCTATTATATTAAATTCTTTTAAACCTAATTTATCGCAAAATAATTTAAGGTCTTCAGCAAGATCTTCAATCCTATCAATTTTTTCATTATAAGAAGATTCTCCAAATCCTCTCAAATCAGGAGCATATAAGGTATATTTCTTTTCTGATATATTTTCCATAAATAAATCCCAGTCTTTTGATGAACTGGTATTTCCATGAATAAGTAAAATGATTTTTTCTCCTTTTCCAGTTTTTCTATAAGCAAGATTTTCACCATTATCCAATTTTACTTTATCAAATTCAATTTCATTAGCCATAGTTACATCTCCTCTTAAAATTTGATGATTGCTTCCATAATATATTATTAAAAAAATATGCTCTATTTCCTTCTTTTAAATAAAATTTTTTCAAAAAAAATAAGCTCTTATCATAAATATGATAATGATAAGAGCTTAAAAAATTAAATTTTATATTTTTTAATACCTATAAATAGCTGCTATTTTTTCATTTGCTGGCATCTCTTCTTTATTTAAAATATATATTTCTCCACCATTCATTATAGTATAAACAGCTGCTTCATTGTATAAATCAATATCTTTTGAACTGTTGTCTATTTCTATTTTTTCATTATCATGATTAAATAAGCCTCTTTTTTCACTATCACTCTGAATAAATAAAGAGTCTATTTTACCATAATATGCTTCTTTTATTATTTTTTTGAAATCAGTATCAGTTTTATCACTACCAATTAAATTTTTATATTTATTTATAGCTTCAATTTTATAATTTTCAATATATGGTTTTACAACTTTCCAGGCTTTATTTAAAATTTCCCCTTCACTAATTTTATCAGGACTCCCTTTAATAAATTCTTTAAGCAAATTATTATAACTATTTGCTTTCTTATAAAGAGGAAATACTTCTTCAACACACATTACTATTAGTGGATCATTTCTATTATGCAGATAATCATATACTGCCTCATCTATTTCTCTTAAATATCTCAGAAAATCTTCTTTGTTATCTTCATCTGTTACTCCCTGCCCATGATAAATCGCAGAACCATTACCAGAATTAGAATGATATTGTATTGTCTTTTCGGGATCATCATACTTTAAAGTATCTTCAATACTATCAGGAGAGCCTTCAAGTTCAATTTCTCTTATATTTTCTTGTGTACTTTCAAAAAATTTATTACTATTTTTACTTATGGTTAATATATAAAATTTCCTATCTTCAAAAAGTTCAGGAATTAATTGCTTTATTAAAAAATTATTTTCTACAGCAATTTCTTCTACAAAATTAAGAGGTAAACGATAATAATTTATACTTTCTTTCGAAAGAAATACAGCTAAACCAATACTTTGTTTAAACCAAAAATCTCTATTATTTGTTAGTTCCCGAAGAGGTTTTAAAAATTCATCAACTTCACTATCATTATAATCCCATTTTTCTTTCAGCTTTTCTCTGATTTCTTTAATCATATTTTTCATTCTAATTTTCATCTTGTTCACATCATTACCGGCTTTTCGACTTGTTGGCATATATAAACTAACACAGGGCCCTTCATTTCCACTAATCAATTCTTGAATATCACTCTTCATAATTTTATCCACATTGTTCCCCCCTGTTTAAATTTACCTTTATTTAGTTAATAGCCAATACTTAATTTAATAATAACAAGCGGTAAAAAATATTTCAAACTTCATAATATTATTATAATTCGCTAAATTAAATGTATTTCCTGCTTTATTTATTTCTTAATTTCATAGCTTTTTTAGGATAATCAGTTATAATACCATCTACCCCAATATTTAATAAAGTTTTAATTTCTTTTTCAGCATTAACCCCAAATACAAAAACTTCTAAGCCATTCTTATGTGATTCATCTATTAATTTCTTAGTAGTCACAGAATAATGAGGATGTAAACTTTTAATATCTAATAATTTGGCATAATTCCATGGTTCATATATATTTGAAGTGTAGAGTATGCCAGATTTAATTTTAGGATCTATTTTTTGAATTTTTTTAATACTATAGTGATTAAAAGATGAAAAAATTACTTTTTCTTCTAATTTTAATTTTTTTACTAAATCAACTGCTCTTTTCTCAATATTAGGGTATTTTACCAGGGAATTTTTTATTTCAATATTTATTATCTCACATGTTTTTAACTCTGCTAATACTTCCTTTAAAGTTGGAATTTTAGCTTTATCAAAAAAATTACTTTCTAAATTATATTGTCTTAATTCACTAAATTTCATATCCTTTATACATCCCTGACTATCTGTGAGACGTTCTAGATTTTCATCATGTATTACCACAATTTCATTATCAGAAGTCAAATGAATATCAAGTTCAACCCCATCAACTCCAATATCAACAGCTTTTTTAAAAGCTGAAAGAGAATTTTCAATTGCTATTTTGGGAGCACCTCGATGCCCCAGAATATAAGGTTTCATTTTTAATATTCTTCTACTATTTTATCATATTCAAATCTAGTTTCACGGGGATTTAATTTTTTATTTTGATCAAAATAACCCATTGAAATCATCATTGTAATTTCATAATTATCTTCAATATCATATAGTTCTCTTGTTTTTTCCTGGTTAAATCCAATCATCGGGTGAGAATCTACTCCATAATATTTAGCTGAATACATAATACTCATAGCCAAAAGAGAACTATTTCGAATTGCATAAGATATTTTTCTACCTTCAGTATTATAAAGTTTATTATTATTATAGGAAATAACCTTTTCTATTTTTTCTTCAGTAATTTTATTTAATCTTAATTTTTCATCCCATATATCCTTATTTCTTGCATAACCATCTTTATCTCCTAAAATAATTAAAGTAACTGGTGCTTTTAAAACTTTTTCTTGATTACATGCTTCTTCATAAAGTTCTTTTCTTTTACTTTTTGATTTTACAGCTATTATTTTCCAGGGCTGTGTATTAAAACTTGAAGGAGCTAAAACAGCTAAATTTATTATTTTTTTCAATAATTTATTATCTAAATCTTTTTCCGGATCAAAAAAATTAACAGAACGTCTCTCTTCCGCAAGTTCTTTAAATGACAAATTTTTATTCATAATAGCCCTCCTGTTTATTTATTAAGAATTATTACTATAATTATATTAACTTAGTTTATATTTGTCAAAAAATTAATAAATTATAAAAATTGCACTACTTTTGCAACACCAAGCGTCAATGCATAACTAACATTAATTAATAAAAAATTTTGAACTGAAAAAATAAAAGTTTCATTCTTTTGTTGATTTTTAAAAAATTTATTTATATTATTTTTAACAGGTATATAAGTAAGTAATACAAGCAAACTAAATGCAGGAAGAATATTCAAAAGGACAAGAATAGTAATATTTATATAACTAATATAATATAAAATTTTAAATAATTTCAATGCTTTCTCAACACCAATATGAATAACTAAAGTAAATCTTTTGTTTTCTAAGTCATCTTCAATATCACAGACATTATTTGCTAACATTATATTAGCTATTCCATTAACTGCCGGTAATGAAACAAAAAATATTTTGATAATCTCTTTATAGTTAAACATAATATTAATTAAATTATTTTTCAGTAAAATATTCACGATATCAGTTGAAAAAACATGAATATATGTTGCTAAAAAAATAATAATAAATCCCATAAAAAATCCAGAAAAAATTTCTCCAAGAGGCATTCTAGAAATAGGGATAGGTCCATATGAATATAAAACTCCTACAATAAAAGAAATTATTCCCAAAATTAAAACAACAGAATCAGTATTCAAAAATAAGAAAAATCCTGTAATTGAGGCAATACTAAATAATATTATTATTGTTTTTATAACCGTTGCTTCTTTTATATTATAATGAACAATCGCATTATGTTTTTCATAGTTATATCCATGTTTTTTTTCAGCTTCTTTATAATCTATATAATTATTTATTGTAGTTGCCACCATATCAAAACTCAAAAGAGAAATAAGCATAAGTAAAAAATTTTTAATATCAAATTGATTATAATTATATATAGCAAATAAACTACCAGTGAAAAAAGGGACCATACTGGCCACTTTGGTTTGAATCTCAACCAATTTTAGAAAACTTTTAATATTCATTATATCAGCTCCGGAATTAATTGGTAATTTTTGACTTTAAAAGAGTAAGTATAATTTTAAATTTTAACTCATCACTTACAGTTTTGGCTAATAATTTATTATTAAATACAAAATTAGGGATATACTTATTATTTTCTGAATTTCTTTTCTTTAAATTTTTATTTATTTTTTTCATTAAATCCTGCAAATTATAGATATGATATCTATTTATATTTAATTTCTCTGCTAGGACTTCTAACATTCCGGCAATAATATACTTATAATCCTGTTTTTTATCAATATCTAACATTTCAGCAATATAAGGAATTAATTTTTCAAATAATAGTCTTTTAGGGGGCATCTTTTCTATTTTAAATATTTTACCTGTTTCTAAAATATCATTTTCACAAATATCACATAAAAAATTAAAATAATATTCATCATTATAAGAAAAATCCAGATAATATTTCTTACCTATTAAGTCTTTAAATTTTTTCATAGTATCATAATAACCCATATTAAGATTTCTTCTTGCTTTCTTTTTACTAAAATCTACCGTTAAACCAAGATCATCTGAAGGCTCAATTTCAATAATATTTAGATCCATTTCACTTAAATCAGGACTTCTACCTAAACCAAAAGTCCTAACAGCTATTATATTTTTATATCCTCTTTTTGCTAATAAATTAACTGGTAAATTATTATAAAAACCACCATCTAGAAAAATTTTGCCATCAACTTTTTCTCTAATAAAAAAAGGTAAATAGGCACTGGCCATTAGATATTCAGCCAGTTTTCCTTCAGGAATATCTTCTAAATATAATTCCATTGGCTCTTTATCAGTTAAAGAAATCGTTACTATTCCAAAATCTTTACCGGAATTTCTTATTTTATCTTCTTTAATATATTGTTGTAAAATTTCCTTTATTTTTGAGTTATCTACACCCTTTTTTTCAAATATGTCTTTAACTTTATTATAAAAATATATAAATGTTTCTTTAGTAATTTTTAGATCTTTTAAATCCTGAAAATAATTATCATTAATTTCATAAACTTTTGAAGGCTTAATATTGTACCATAGATTATAAGCTTTTTCCAGATCATCCTGGATCAACATTGCTCCATTTAAAGCACCTACTGATGTACCACTTATTCCCCCAATTTTAATATCTAATTCAGCAAGAGCTTTAGCTGCTCCAATATGATAAGCACCTTTTGCTCCTCCTCCTTCTAAAACCAAACCATAATTTTCTTTTTGCATTTTAATCACCTTTAATAAATATTTTTAAACTACTGAAAATACAAACCAGACAATAATTATGATTTGTAATATAAATTTAATAAAACCACTTCCTAAATAAGCTATTAAAGTGGAAAATGCAATTTTAAATGATCTATCTTTATCACGATTACTTATATATTCAACTACCAGAACACCAAAAAACGGACCAATTATTAATCCCAAGGGCCCTAAAAATATCATACCAGCTAACAATCCTAAAAAAGCACCTAAGATTGATAAATTATTTCCTCCTGATTTTTTTACAAAATATGCATTAGCCAAAAAATCAGCCAATTGAATTAAAATAGTTATAAAAGCCAAAGAAATAAAAAAACTTTGAGATAACACACTATCATTTAAGAAAAAATGATAAACAGCTACTCCTAACCAGATGGGGATAACATCAGGAATAATTGGAATAAAACTTCCAACAAGACTCAAAATGAAAAATATTCCAATTAGCAAATACAAGAAAATATCCATTTAGCATCACTCCTGTTTTTTAAGAATCATTGTCCCCATTTTTTTCATTGTTTGTAGGTATTATAAGATTATTTTCACCTTCAAAAGAACGCAATTCACCCTGACAAAGATTGGTCATCCAATTACCGAACCCAGGAAAGGGACCTTCTCCAGGATATTCTGGAATCAAATTTTTAACTGTCAAAGCCATTCTACGAGCAAAATCTTCATTTGTTTCATCTTCTTTGGCATAATGAAGATCACCTATTCTAACTTTCACCGGTTTTCTAAAATATATCTCTTTACTACCAGCTATTGCAAGAGGTAAAATTGGTATTCCTAATTTTTTAGCTAAAGAAAATACACCTACATGAAAAGGAAAAAGCTCACCTTCTTCATGACCTATTCTTCCTTCAGGAAATATTGCTAAAATCTCACCTGATCTTACAACTTTAAACATTGACTTTAAACCTGCACTTCTAGAATGGGTTCGTGTTCGATCAATTGTAATTATAGGTTTACCCATAAAATCAATAAAATTCTTATTAAATTTAGTATCATAAATACCTTCATATTCAGCTACAAAAATTATCCTTGGTTCTGCTGGAAAAATTGAATAAATTAAAAAAGGATCACTCCAGTTTAAATGATTTGAAATCAAAATAAATGTTTCATCTTCAGGAATATTTTCTTTACCTTCAACTTTTAAATTAATCATTGAGTTTAATAAACCTGTTGCTAATTTCTTTGTTATTTTGAATTGAATTGGCGGTTTAGCCATTAATATCACTCTCTTTCATTATGAAATCTAACTTAATATATAGCTTTTATCTTTATTAATAATTCTAGATTGCATTTACATTTCCTTCCTATCTTTAAAATGCAAACTTTATTAAAAATTGAAAATAAAAAAATTTTTATATATAATAATACTTGAATGGAGGTTAAAATGATTAATACACAAAGTATTGATAAAAAAAATATAATATTATACGGACTTGGTGACCTTTTCGGCGGTGGAGCTTTTTTAATCATTGGAACTCTTTATATGATTTTTTTAACTGATATAGTAGGACTCAGCCCCAGTCGAGCTGGCACTGTTTTAGTAATAGGTAAAATATGGGATGCAGTATCAGATCCTCTAATGGGTTATTTGTCTGATCATACTAAAACTAAATATGGAAAACGAAGAATTTATTTTCTCATCGGAATTATCCCGATTGCCATAAGTTTTACATTATTATGGTATCCTATAGATTTTTCTTCACAGCTATTTTTATTTTTTTATTATAGTTTTGCTTACATATTTTTTTCTACTGTATTTACACTAGTAATGGTCCCCTATACTGCTTTAAATGCCGATATGACCTCGGATTTCAAGGTAAGAACAAAATTATCTACTTCTAGAATGTTATTTTCTCAGTTATCAGCTTTAATTGCAGGGGTCCTTCCCAAAATGTTAATTAACTTTTTATTAAAAAACTCTATTATAATTACTGAATCAAAAGCTTATTTAGTAATGGGAATTATTTTTGGTATTTTTTATTCTCTTCCCTGGATTTTTGTTTTTTGGGGAACAAAAGAACTTCCAGAAAACCATTCAGAAAAAAGAACTAAATTAACTACAAAAATAAAAAGTTTTAGAACCATTTTCGAAAATAAATCTTTTAGAATTCATCTTTTAATGTATATTTTTGCCTATTTAGCAATGGATTTTGTTATGGCCCTTTTTGTTTACTACTTAAACTATTATTTGCAGTTACCAAATCTCTTTTCTTATTGTATGCTAGCAATTTTAACAAGTCAAATATTAATGTTGCCTTTTTATATGAAAATCAGCAACAAATATGGAAAAGCAAAAGCCTATATAATAGGTTTAACAATCTGGGGCTTAAGTATGCTAAGTCTTTTATTTTTGGGACCTAACACTTCTATTTATTTAATCATATTAGTCTGTATTTTCATTGGAGCCGGTCTCTCAGCTGGAGTAATGGTTCCTTATGCCATTCTTCCTTCAATAACAGATGTAGATGAAGTAATGACTCTCAAAAAAAGAACAGGCGTATATTCAGGTCTTATGACCCTTATTAGAAAGTTTGCCCAGGCAATAGCCATGTGGTCAATTGGTATTTTTCTTTCTTTAATCGGTTATGTTCCAAATACCAGCCAGAGTGGTGAAACTTTATTCAACTTAAAAATGATTTTTATATTCATTCCAGTAATTTTCATTATAGCTGGAATAATTTCTGCCTTTAAATTTAAAATTACTCCAAAAAAACAACAAATTTTAAGAAAAGAAATTAACAGATTACGTTCTGGTGGCAAAAGAAAAGAGGTTAAACCCAAAGTCAAAAAAATATGTGAAGAATTATCTGGAAATAATTATTTTAATTAATTTTACTTACATATTCATAAAAGCCTCAATATTTTCTATAAATTTTTCATTCAAATAAATACTTTGAGTTTTTTCTTCTTTGATAAAAATATCATCTGTGATTAAATTATATTTGATATTATCTCTTTGAATTATTTCTTCAGGCATTTTTTTAGTTTCTTTTTCTATAATTAAAATTGGACTTTGATTGTTTTTTATTAATTTTAATGGATTGTATTCAAACCAGGAAATTAAAAAAGGTTGAATATCTGGAGCAAAAAAAGTTCTCAATTCTTGTGAAATTTCTTTTACTTTTTCACCCTTTTCCAATTTATTAATTATGTATCTTGTTTCTGCATATAAATCATTTTGAAGACCATATAGCTGATTTAAAAGTATTTTTGAAGCAGGACCTGTCGGGGGCTCAATAAAAATAAATTTATTTATATCTATTTTAGATTTTTCGACTGCAGCCAGTGAGAGTAGAGCTCCCTGTCCATCACCTACAATATATAACTTATCATAATTTGGATTAATAGAAATTTTTTCAAGAAATTTTATTGACTCTGTAACTAAATCATTATAGTTGAAATCCTCTTTTTCTGTAGTCTTTGCAAAATTAAAGGTATTATTTTCATAATAAAAAACTGCATATCCATTTTTAATAAATAACTCTCTTATCATTTGATATTTCTTAATTGTTTCATCATTTGCTTTACCAAAATCAGAAAAAATCATTAAGGCTGGATAAGGTGGACTAATATCAGGTTCCTTTTCTATTTCTTTCGTTTCTAACTTTTCTTCTTTTTTTGTACTCTTTTCTTCTTTCTCTTTTTTTTCAGATTTTTCTATTTCTTTAATTAAATGAAATCTTCCTTTTAGATTTTTTTGAATATATTCTCCTGTTATTTCATAATTAGAAAATTCCCCAATAAATTTTCCAGTTTCTTCAGCTGGAATTTCAAAATTTATTTCACTGTCTTTATAACTTATATTTTTTAACTGATAATCTACTATATTTTGAGCAGGAATATCTATTGTCCCCTTAATACCATTATTGGTATTAAAAAAATCTATTACAATTTCTAATTCATGATTATTAACTCTAATTTTTCCTGTCCATTTTCCTATTAGATCATTTTCAGTTAATGGTTCAGCATTAATAGGTGTAGCTATACTTATGATTAAAATTAATAAAAATATAATTAAAAAACTATCATTTATTTTCATTTTACGCCTCCTACATTTATAATTTTTATATTTAATTGCTTATATAGTAATTATATCATATAATAGATATGAATTTAAAAAGGAGTCAATAATTTATGGATAAAATAACATACACAGAGTCACTTAATAAAAATTCTGTAATTTATGTCGATGTAAGAACAAGCAAAGAATATAACGAGTCAACAATTCCCGGGGCAATTAATTTACCGATTTTAAATAATAAAGAGAGAAAGATTGTAGGTACTATATATAATAATGAAAGCCCTGCAGCTGCCAAAATGAAAGGTGTTGAATTTATTTCACCTAAAATTCCAGAATTAGTTAAAAAAATTAGAGAACTAAGACAAAAATATAATTATGTTATTATATTTTGTTCAAGAGGTAATCTTAGAAGTAAAAGCCTTGTAACCTTTGCTGATTTAGCAGGTCTTAAAGCTTTTCAATTAAAAGGTGGTTACAAAGCTTATAGGCACTTTATATTAAATAAACTAGAAAATTATAAATTAGATAATCGATTTCTTGTAATCCACGGTAATACAGGAGTTGGTAAAACTGATCTTTTGTATAAATTAAATAATAAAGGCATTCATATTATAGATCTTGAAGGTCTGGCAAATCATCGTGGCTCAGCTTTTGGTGATATTGGACTTAAAAAACCAAGAAATCAAAAAATGTTTGATTCATTATTATGGGAAAAACTAGAAAGTATTACAGATGAAAATATAATTGCTGTAGAAGCTGAAAATCGTAGAATAGGTATGTCTAATCTTCCTCAATTTTTTGTAAATAAAATGAATAATGGAATTCATATCTTAATAGAAAGCTCAATTGATGCTCGAATTAATAGAATCTATAATGAATATACTGATAGTTTTCAAGAAAACAAACAAAAATTTATTCAAAAAACTTTAGATTCAATTGAATCAGTAAAAAAACATTTAATAAGAGATATGGGTAAACAAAAATATAAAAGATTAAAAAATTTAGTCAAAAAGAAAAACCTTAAATCTGTGATTGAAATTCTATTAAAACACTACTATGATCCATTATATAAAAACAAACAAAAAATACAAAAAAACTATTCTTTAAAAATCAATTCTGATAATCTTAATTATATACAGGACAAAATAATTGAATTTATTTCAAATATTTAATTATTGATTATTTTTTCGGCTATTTCTACTGCCTTAAAAGCATTATCGGCATAACCATCAGCCCCAATTTTGGAAGCATATTCTTTAGTTACTACTGCTCCACCTACTATAACTTTTACCTTAGGAAATTCATCTTTGATTTTTTTGGTTATTCTTTTTAAAGAAGGCAAAGTAGTTGTCATTAAAGAACTTAAAGCGACTATATCTATATTATTTTCTTTAATTGAATTTATTATTTCATTATCAGCAACATTTTTACCTAAATCAAAAACTTCAAATCCATTATTTTGAAGCATTATTTTTACAATATTTTTTCCAATATCATGTATATCTCCTTTAACTGTTGCCATTAATAATTTACCTTTTGTTTCCTGTTTTTCATCCAATATTAATGGTTTTAAAATAGCTACTGCTTTTTCCATTGTTTTGGCTGAAGACATTAGTTGTGGTAAATAAAACTCCCCTTTATCATATTTATCTCCTACAATTTTTATTGCAGGAATCAAAATTTCATTTATTATTTCTAAAGCTTCATTTTCTTTTAATAATTTGTCTAAATAATCATCTAAATATGAATCATCTCCATCAATTATACTCTCTTTTAATAAAAAACCAATATCTTTATGATCAGACTTATTATCTTTTTTTATCTTTTCATTATCTTTTTTATGATATTTCTTTATATATAATTGCGCATTTTTATCGCGTTCTACTAACAAATCAGAAGCTTTTATTGTATTTATTATCCCCTCATCTAAAGGGTTAACTATAGCCATATTCAATCCTTCCCGAATTGCCATGGCTAAAAAGCTCCTATTAATATATCTTCTAGCAGGTAATCCATATGAAATATTACTTATTCCTAAAACAGTTTTTAATCCTAATTTTTCTTTTATTAATTTTACAGCTCTAAGAGTTTCATCAATCTGCTCCTGGGAACTTCCTGCAGTAAGTACTAAAGTATCTACAAATATATTTTTTTTAGGTATTCCTAATTTTTTAGCTTTTTCAAGAATCTTTTTGGCAACTTCTACTCTTTTTTCTGCACTTTCAGGTATACCTGAATCAGTTAAAGTTAAAGCTATAACTGAAGCACCATATTTTTTGGCCAGTGGTAAAACTTTATTTATACTTTCCTTTTCAGCAGTAACTGAATTTATAAGAGCTTTCCCCGCATAAGATTTTAATGCTTCTTCCATAGCTTCATAATCACTGGTATCAATAGAAACTGGAATATCACATTTGTTATGAATAGCAAAAATCGCTTTTTTTATATATTTTTTCTGATCAAAATCAGCAACCCCTATATTCAAATCAACTATATCTGCTCCTGATTTTTCCTGTTTGGAAGCTAGTTCCCCTAATAATGATGTTTTACCATTTTTAATTTCTTTTGTTAGCTGCTCATTTCCACTGGGATTAATTTTTTCACCTATAATAGTAGTAGGTATATTTTCTCCAACCCTTACTATCTTTGTTCTGCTGGCAATACTTCCATTTTTCTCTTCTTTTCTTTTTAAAGGTTTTTTATTTTTCACTTTTTCTTTTACTTTTTTTATATAATCAGGGCCAGTTCCACAACAACCACCAATTATATTGGCACCATTTTTTACAGCCTCATTTATATAATCAGCCATATAGTCAGCATCTGCATTATAAACTGTATTTCCGAGAGAATCTAATTGAGGCATACCAGCATTTGGTTTAAAACTTAGAGGAAGATGAGTCGAATTTTTCAGTTTTTCTAACACACTAATCATGTCTTTTGGACCTATACTACAATTAATTCCTAATATATCAGCTCCTACAGCTTCTAGAATAATTGCAGCAGAATCTGCCCCTGTTCCACTGATCGTTTTTCCATTTTCTTCATAAGTTAAACTACAAAGTACAGGTAGATTACTTACTTCTTTAGCGGCAATTACAGCAGCTCTTGCTTCCTGAATATCAGAAATAGTTTCAATAGTTATTAAATCTACACCAGCTTCTTTTAGAAAATTTATTTGTTCGGCAAAAATATTTTTAACTCTATCAAATGTAAAATTTCCAATTGGTTTTAATAATTCTCCAGTCGGGCCAACTGAACCTGAAATAATAATTTCATTACTACTAGCCTCTTTAATAAATTTCACTGCATTTTTATTAATTTCTTCTATCTTATCTGCTAAATTATATTCTTTAAGTTTTAATCTATTCGCTCCAAAAGTATTAGTCTGGATAATATCACTTCCAGCTAAAAAATAAGATTCATGTACTTTTTTTACTTTCTTTTTATTTTTTAAATTCCATAATTCTGGAGGTTCACCTGCTTTTAGACCATTTTTTTGCAATTCAGTTCCAATCGCTCCATCAAAAACTAAAATTTCATTTTTCAATCTTTGTAAAATATTTTTCATCATAACACTCCCTATATCCAAAATCTTTAGTAATTTTTTACTCTATATTTATCTTATCAAAATAATAAAGCTAAAACAATAAGGTAAAATGTGATAAATATCATAGTAATCTTCTCAGCTTTCTATTACAATAATATTGTAAAACAAATTACAAAAATCAGGAGGTATAATTTATGAGTATGTTTTGTTATCAATGTCAGGAAACATCTAAAAACGAAGGTTGTACAGTAAAAGGAGTCTGTGGAAAAAATGAAGATGTTGCAAATCTACAGGATTTACTAATTTATACTTTAAAGGGAATTTCAATATTTGCTGAAAAAGCAAAAGATTTAGGAGTAGAATACAAAAAAGCTCGTGATTTTATTGTTGATGGAATGTTTGCCACAATTACTAATGTTAACTTTGATGAAAATCGTTTTGAAGAAATGATTGAAGAAGGTATTAAATTAAGAGATGAATATCGCGAAAAATTTGAAAAAGCTTATGAAAAAGAAAATGGAGAAGAATTTTCAGGTAATCTGCCAGAAATGGCTGTCTGGACTCCAGAAAATATAGATGATCTTTACACAAAAGCTCAAGAAGTTGGAGTTCTAAATACAGAAAATGAAGATATTCGTTCACTAAGAGAGCTTATGACTTATGGTCTAAAAGGAGTTTCAGCATATTTAAGTCATGCCAGAACATTAGGTTATGAAGATGAAGAAATTTATGATTTCCTCCAGAAAGGTCTGGCCGCTACTACAGATGATAGCCTGTCAGTCGATGATCTTATTGGTATGGTCATGAAAACAGGAGAAACAGGCGTAAAAACTATGGCTCTTCTTGATGAAGCCAATACAGATACTTATGGACACCCAGAACCAACTGAAGTAAATATTGGTGTAAATGACCGCCCTGGTATTCTCGTAAGTGGACATGATTTACGTGATTTTAAAGAATTACTGGAACAAACTAAAGGTGAAGGTATTGATATTTATACACATGGTGAAATGTTACCTGCTAACTCTTATCCAGAATTTAAAAAGTATGATCATTTTATCGGTAATTATGGGAATTCCTGGTGGAAACAGGATGAAGAGTTTGAAAAATTCAATGGCCCAGTATTAATGACTACAAACTGTTTAACTCCTCCCAAAGATAGTTATAAAAATAGAGTATATACAACAGATGTAGTAGGTTATCCGGGATTAAGTCATATTGAAGACAGAGATGATTTTTCTGACACTAAAGATTTCTCAAAAATAGTAGAACATGCTAAAAAATGTGATTCTCCGGAAAAACTCGAAGAAGGTTCTATTCCTGGAGGATTTGCACATAATAGTGTTTTAAGTATTGCAGACAAAGTAATTGAAGCAATTCAGGCCGGAAAAATCAAAAGATTTGTAGTTATGGCTGGTTGTGATGGTAGATTTAGTTCTCGTAACTATTATAAAGATGTAGCAGAAGAATTACCTGAAGATACTATTATTTTAACAGCTGGCTGTGCAAAATATCGATATAACAAACTTGACCTTGGAGATATTGATGGAATTCCAAGAGTGCTCGACGCAGGTCAGTGTAATGATTCCTATTCACTGGTAGTAATTGCCCAAAAATTAGCTGAAGCAATGGATATTGATGATATTAATGAACTTCCAATATCCTATGATATTGCCTGGTATGAACAAAAAGCAGTTACTGTTCTTCTTGCTCTTCTCAGTCTTGGAGTAAAAGGAATTAGACTAGGACCTACACTTCCTGCTTTTGTTTCAGATAATGTATTAAATGTATTAGTTGATAAGTTTGATATTAAACCTATTGGTGATGTAAAAGAAGATGTTGAAGCAATGATGGCCGGTAACTAATTTAAAATATATACAAAAAAAATACTTAACGGGAGGTAGGCTACCTCCCGTTTTTTATATTTACCTATTATTTTTTGTTATTTCATACCATTTTTCCTGTTCTATATTATTAGCAGATTTCATTTTCTTTAATTTTTGATATCTCATTTCTCTTTTCATCTTATGAAAATTCTTTAATCTTTCTTCTTTTAAATCACCATCTTTTATTGCTTTTTTCACAGCACAACTTGGTTCATGAGTATGAGTACA
>DATFIM010000023.1 GCA_035270125.1 Halanaerobiales bacterium
AAATAAAGATTTTGACATAAATGTCCGGCATCTATTGCAATAACCTTATGGGCAAAATGACTGTATCTCCATTCAGTTCTATAAGGTATAACTGACCAGATAAAGGTAATTGCACTTTCTTTGACAAATCTTTGTTTGGAGCAGGCATTATATATTTTTTTATTTAAATCTTTATCTCCTTTAATAAATAATAATTTATGCTCAATAGGTAGATATCGATATAAACCTTCTTTAATCTCTTTAACTCTTTTTATATGTAAATAAGTTTCAAAAGGATGACGAGCACCTGCTGATGGTACATTTCTCAGACTGTCATTTTCTTTTAACCCCTGAGTAGTCCAGAGTAAATAAGAAAGCTCTTCTTTTGTTAAGTAATCATCTTTATATCTTCTTCTGCTTCTTCTCTTTTCAATTACCTCTTTTATTTTCATATTACCTAAATTAATATTTTCCGGTTCTATTAAATCAATTAATTCACTATTTTCAGGATAATCCTTTTGGATTGGTGGCTTGGGAATATCATTTGCCTGATCCCTTTCTAAATCATCCCATTTTTTCCAGTTGCTTGCCTTTAAAAATTCTCTATTTTTATTAATTTTATCCATTTAATATCCCTCCAAATTTTATTTTTTGGCTACTATTAGAAATCTATGTTCCTCAATATCTATATAACCTTTTTCTTGAATTTGGGTGTGTAATTTTTTTAATGAGTCATAATAATTATCAACACTAAAATCTGGTATCTGCCATGGTACTGCTTTTAAATAATAAATAATAGCACCTATATCATAAAATCTCAATCCTGGAAAATCTTCATGTTTCTCAATTATTTTTAGTTCTTCTTTTTTTAATTCATTAACTGCTGAATCTAATTGCCATTCAGGCATTCCAAAATCACCATCATAATCTAATATTTTATTTAACTCAACACAATTTTTACCTCCAACCTGTTGTGTTATAAAATACCCGTTTTGTTTTAATACTCTCTTAACTTCTTTTGCTGAATATTCTTCATGTCTATTTATTACTAAGTCAAAATAATTATCTTCAAAATCCAGTTTATTATCTTCTTCTACTTTAACAACATTTACCCCTAATGGTTCCAATCTTTCTTTAGCTATAGGTAAGTTTGGCTCATAACCTTCAGTAGCATAACTATTTACAGGTAATGGTTTTAATAAAGATAAAAACTCTCCCCCACCAGTCCCCATATCTAAAAGAGAATTTGCATTTCTCAACTTCTTTATAATTTTACTGGTATAACTCCAATCAAGAGGAAATTCTGCAATTCTATCAGTATCTGAAACATAGGAAAAATCCCAACCTGAAAACTTTTTTTTGGAATCATGTAAGTAAAACTCAAACAAATCTTCCACATTAATCTCCTCCATGCTATATTATTGTGTAAAACTCATCTATATTTTCGAAGTCCATCAAACCTTAGATAGTTAATACTAAACTTTCATCTTTTTTCCACATTTACTACACTTATATTTATAAAAATGAATTGTCCCACCACAAAATGGACATCTCCATCTTTCTTCCTGAAATTCAAGATAATCTTTTATATCCATATCTTTCATTTTTACAAATATTTCTGGTATTTCATGTCTATATTTAAATCTTATATCATCTGGATGAGTATCAATTAGTTTATTTTTTAGCTTTTGACATGGAAATTTTTCACATTCAATACAATAATTTTTATTTTGACTATTATAACAACAATTTCTTATTTTGCAGCTCCATTTACTCGTTCTTTTTTGATCTTTATTTTCTGAAGCACATCCAAGACAGGTCTTTTTATAAGATGGGCAGGCCCCACAAAAAACTCCACAGGGAGCTAATTTATTGTTGCGTTCTTTCATATGATTTTCCTCCGGCCTCTTTTTTATTTTAGTCATAAAACAATATTTTCAATGGAATTTCTATAATTTTATTTAGCTTTTTCAAAATATTTTTGACAAAATTTTTGCTTATTTTATGTATATTACTCCCCAGAACCTACATCCCCTTTTTCATTAAATCGTTTTCTATATTTATTGAGTGCTTTGTTTAATGCTATTTCTAAATTAATTTCAGTATTATTTGCTATGCAAATTAAAGAAAATAAAACATCTCCCAATTCATTGGCCCATTCATCAGTATTCTTAAATTTTGTTTTTCCATAATCAGAGCTTTTTAAACTTTCTTTAGATAATTCTCCCAGTTCAGACATAAGATCAAGCAATCTAATTTCCACTTCTATTTCAAGTTGATTTTCTTCAACAAAATCAGATACTTTACTTTGCATATCAGAAATTTCCATAAATAAGTCCTCCCAT
>DATFIM010000024.1 GCA_035270125.1 Halanaerobiales bacterium
TGCTTCGCGGGCATGAAACCACTCACAATAAACACATCCATTTACTGCAGTTGTGACAGTCATAATTTTCTCTATAAATTTTTTGTTTATCTTATCATTTTTATTTGCAGCAAAAATATTTTTGATATTTTTTAGAAAAAAAATCATATCCTTAAAAAAAGTTTTTGCATCATATATTTTTTTTACAAATTTATCTGCCATTAGTTACTCTCCTTTTACTTATACTAAATTAAGAAACTAACCGGCAGGGACTATTTAAATAAAATTAAATCCCGGCCAGTTAGTTATTAAGATATTAATACTTATCTAGAAAAGCTACTATTCTAATTCTTTAATTATTGTTTTCAAAAATACAGGCAAATCCTGAGGAGCACGAGAAGTTACTATATTTTTATCAACTACAACTTCTTGATTAACCCATTCTGCTCCTGCATTAACTAAATCATCTTTAATTGCTGGTGTTGAAGTCATTTTTACATCATCAAGAATATCAGCTGAAGCTAAAACCCAGCCACCATGACAAATAGAAGCAATTAATTTGTCATCTTCATGTAATTCTTTAACAATTCTTCTTACATTCATACAACGTCTTAACCTATCAGGTGCATAACCTCCAGGAACTATAGCTGCATCATAGTCATCAGTACTAATATCTTTTGCCTTTTCATCAACTTTTAGAGGATAACCATGTTTACTTTCACATTCTGTGCAACCATTATCCCAGCCGACAATAGTAACTTCTGCACCTTCTTCACGTAAACGGAGGATAGGATACCAGGCTTCTAAATCTTCATATTCATTAGCAGCAAAAACAATTACTTTTTTACCATCTAATCTCATTCTACCCCTCCTAATTTTTTATTGAGACAGTATTTGCGAATCCCAACAATTTGCTAAACTCTGTTTTTTCTCTTATTACATAAAATAAATGAAATAAGGGATGAGCTTTTAGTGTCTCTGTAATCATATTTTTTTATACTGAGACAGTATTTGCGAATCCCTTATTCATTTATTTACTTTAAGTTAAAAAATGCATCTTCACCTGCATATTCAGCAATTTCACCTAGAGTCTCTTCTATTCTAAGTAATTGGTTATATTTTGCAACTCTTTCTGAACGGGCAGGGGCTCCAGTTTTAATCTGACCGGTATTCATAGCCACTACCAGATCAGCTATTGTAACATCTTCAGTTTCACCAGAACGATGAGAAATAACTGAAGTATAACCGGCTTCTTTAGCCATTTTAATTGTTTCTAAAGTTTCTGTTAAAGTACCAATTTGATTTACTTTAATTAAAATTGAGTTGCTGGAATTTTCTTCAATACCTCTTTTCAATCTCTTAGTATTGGTTACATATAGGTCATCTCCAACAATCTGAATCTTGTCTCCTAGTTTTTCAGTCATCATCTGCCAGCCTTCCCAATCATCCTCAGCATGGCCATCTTCAATAGAAATAATTGGATATTTATCAGCTAATTCAGCATAAAAATCTACCATCTCTTCAGAACTCATGTCAATTCCTTCACCAGGTAAAATATATTTTCCATCTTCATAAAGTTCAGTAGCTGCAGCATCAACTGCTAACATCACATCTTCTTCAGGAGTATAACCTGCTTTACGAATTGCTTCTACAATTACCTGAAGTGCTTCTTCATTTGAATCAAGATCAGGAGCAAATCCACCTTCATCTCCAACACCAGTAGATAAACCACGGTCATGAAGTACATTTTTTAATTCATGATAAATTTCTGAACCCATACGAAGAGCTTCAGAAAAACTTTTAGCTCCTACAGGCATTATCATAAATTCCTGAATATCTACATTATTATCTGCATGTTCACCACCATTTAAGATATTCATCATTGGAACTGGAAGTGTTTTGGCTCCAATACCACCAAGATAATTGTAAAGATAACTATCAGTAGCACCAGCAGCTGCTTTAGCCAGGGCCAGCGAAACTCCTAAAATCGCATTAGCACCTAAATCTCCTTTATTATCTGTATCATCAAGCTCAATCATCTTTTTATCCAAAAATAACTGATCTCTGGCATCATAACCAACAATCTCTCTGGCTATTACTTCATTCACATTATGAACAGCATCTTTAACACCTTTACCTAAATATCTATTTTCATCATTATCTCTAAGTTCTACAGCTTCATAAGCTCCCGTAGAAGCTCCTGAAGGTACTGCTGCTCTTCCCCTTGTTCCATCAGCCAGTGTAACCTCAACTTCAACTGTTGGATTACCTCTGGAATCAAGAATTTCTCGGGCAAAAACATCCACTATAGTTGCATCACTCATTCTTTATTCCTCCTTTTGAATTAATAAATCACCAGTCATTTCATCTGGAATATCTATCTCTAATAAGTCAAGCATAGTTGGTGCAATATCAGCTAACTTACCTTCTTTTAATTTACTACCCTTTGGACCACCAATATAGATTAATGGAACCCGATTGTTGGTATGAGCAGTAAATGGTTCTCCATCTTCATCATACATCTTTTCACTATTTCCGTGATCAGCTGTAAGTAAAACCTGTCCACCTTTTTCTAAGATTTTAGGTATTACTTTCTGCAGACAGTTATCAACTGTTTCCACTGCTTTGACAGCAGCATCAAAATCACCAGTATGGCCAACCATATCCGGGTTTGCATAATTAAGAACTATTACATCTAAATCTTCTTTATCCAGTTTATCTAAAAGAGTATCTGTAACTTTATAAGCACTCATTTCAGGTATTTCATCATAAGTATCTACTTCCTGTGGTGAAGGAATCAACTTTCTTTCTTCTCCAGGATTGGGCTTTTCTACTCCCCCATTGAAAAAGAAAGTAACATGAGCATATTTTTCCGTTTCAGCTATTCTAAGCTGTTTCATTCCTTCTCTACCTAACACTTCTCCCATACCATTTTTGATATCAGTTGGAGGAAAAGCTACAGGTAGATCATATTCTTTGTCATATTGAGTCATACAGACATAATAAAGATCTTCTGGATGAGCATCAGGTCTCTTAAATTTATCAAACTCATCTATTGCCAGAGCCTGAGTAATCTGTCTTGCTCTATCTGCCCGGAAATTATAGAAAATTACACTATCACAATCTTTTATAGTTGCTTCTTTATTTATGACAGTAGGTAAAACAAATTCATCATTATTACCTCTTTGATAGGATTGTTCAACAGCAGCCAGAGCATTTTCTGCTTTTTCACCTTCACCTAAAACCATAGCATTATATGATTTTTTAGTTCTTTCCCAACGATTATCACGATCCATGGTATAATAACGACCACTAACTGTAGCGATTTCTCCAATACCTAATTCTTCCATTTTGTCTTCTAATTGTTTTATATATTTTTTACCACTTTGAGGTGGAGTATCTCTACCATCTAAAATAGCATGAACATAGACATTTTCAACTTCAGCTTTTTTAGCCATTCTTAATAAACCAAAAAGGTGATTTATATGGCTGTGAACTCCACCATCAGATAAAAGTCCCATTAAATGAAGATTACTCTGATTTTCATTAACATGTTCAATAGCTTTTTGTAATTCTTTATTTTCACGTAAAGTTTCTTCCTCAACAGCTTTATTTATTCTAGTATAATCCTGATAAACAATTCTACCGGCACCAAGATTTAAATGTCCAACTTCAGAATTTCCCATCTGTCCATCTGGAAGTCCAACATATTCACCAGAAGCTCCTAAAGTTGTATTTGGATATTTTTTAAATAACTCATCTAAATATGGGGTATCAGCTGTAGAAGCAGCATTCCCTTTTTTTTCATTTGATAAACCTAATCCATCCATGATAATTAGGGCAAGTGGTTTGGGTCTAGTCATTCATATCCCTCCTTAGGATAAATACAAATCTATATATTCATATATTTTATACTGTATTCATTACTATATTAATTATAATATATTTACTTTATTGATAATAGTTAACTATTAACATTACCTTAGAAATTTTTAATAACTCCTGCAAAATCTTCAGCTTTAAGGCTTGCTCCACCTACAAGGGCTCCATCAATGTTTTCTTTTTCCATAAATTCATCAACATTATATGGTTTAACACTTCCACCATACTGAATCCTAAGTTCTTTAGCTGCTGCTGGGTATTTATCTGCAACAGTATCCCTGACAAAAGCTATCATTTCTTCAGCTTCTTCAGCA
>DATFIM010000025.1 GCA_035270125.1 Halanaerobiales bacterium
ACAATAGGGATAGTAGGAGAATCTGGATGTGGAAAGAGTGTAACTTCACTATCAATAATGAGATTGGTAGAATCACCTCCAGGAAGAATAGTAGATGGAAGTATAATGTTTGAAGGAGAAGATATAGTAAAAAAGAAACAAAAAGAGATGAGAAAGATAAGAGGTAATGATATCTCAATGATCTTTCAGGAACCAATGACATCTCTAAATCCAGTATATACAGTAGGAGATCAGATCTCAGAAGCGATACTCTTACACAAAAATGTAAATAAAAAAGAAGCAAGAAAACAGGCTGTAGATATGTTAAGAAAGGTAGGAATCCCTCTCCCAGAACAGAGAGTGGATGAATATCCTCACCAATTATCTGGTGGGATGAGACAGAGGGTAATGATAGCGATGGCCTTATCCTGTGATCCTAAGCTTTTAATCGCAGATGAGCCAACAACAGCGCTTGATGTAACAATCCAGGCCCAGATCTTGGACTTAATGAATGATCTAAAACAGAGATTTGGAATGGCAATAATGATGATAACTCATGACCTTGGAGTAATAGCAGAGGTAGCAGATAGAATAGCAGTAATGTATGCCGGAAAAGTAATGGAATATACAGATGCAGTAAGTCTATTTAAAGATCCAAAACATCCATATACCTGGGGACTAATGCACTCAATACCAAGACTTGATAAGAGTGTAGAAAAGCTATATGCAATACCAGGAATGGTACCAAGTCCACTTGATTTCCCAGAAGGATGTAAGTATAACACAAGGTGTGAACTTGCAGATGAGAAATGTATGGCAGAAGAACCGCCATTAGAGGAGATAGAAGATGGACATGAAGTAAGATGCTGGCATGTAGATGAATTAGAAAAACTGAAGAAAAAACAGGCAAATTATGAAAAAGAAGATGAGCATGTATCATTATAAATTGTAAAAAAACCTGGAGGTGAATGATTTGGCAGCACGCGAAAAGTTATTAGAGTTAAAAAATGTAAAGAAATACTTTCCAGTAAAAGCTGGAGTATTTAGAAGGACAGTAGATTATGTGAAAGCAGTAGATGATATAAGTTTTCATATATTCAAAGGAGAAACATTAGGACTTGTTGGAGAATCTGGATGTGGTAAATCAACAACAGGAAGAACAATACTAAGACTGCTGGAAGCAACAGAGGGAGATATATATTTTGAAGGAAAAAACATTGTAGAATTGGGTAAAAAAGAACTGAGAGATATCAGAAAAGATATGCAGATAATCTTTCAGGATCCTTATGCTTCACTTAACCCAAGAATGACAGTAGCAGATATAGTAGGAGAGCCACTTGATATCCACAATTTAGTAGATAACAAAAAAGAAAGAAATGAAAGAGTATTAGAGATATTAGATACAGTAGGACTTAGTGAAGACCATATGAAAAGATATCCACATGAATTTTCTGGAGGACAGAGACAGAGAATAGGAGTGGCAAGAGCGCTGGCAGTTGATCCCAAGATAATTATAGCAGATGAGCCGGTATCAGCGTTAGATGTATCGATTCAGGCTCAGGTAATAAATATGATGCAGGATTTACAGGATGACTTTGATCTGACATATTTATTTATAGCTCATGATTTAAGTGTAGTAAAACATATAAGTGATAGAATAGCAGTAATGTATTTAGGTAAGTTAGTAGAGATAGCAGATAAGAAAGAGTTATTTGAAAATACTTTACATCCTTATACTCAGGCTTTACTATCAGCAATACCAATAGCAGATCCAACCTATGATAAGGAAAGAATAATCTTAGAAGGAGATGTACCTAGTCCGGTAGATCCACCATCTGGATGTCGTTTTCACCCACGCTGTCCAAAGGCAATGGATATATGTAGTGAAAAAGAACCTGAATTTAAAGATTATGGTGATGAACATTATGCTGCTTGTCATCTATTAGATTAAGTTCAAATAATTACTAAATTAAAATATAAGTTAAGTTTAATTAATAAACCCTGAATTCTAAATCGAATTCAGGGTTTATTAATGTTAAAAGAAATTATTTTTCTATTTTAAATTTAGATAGAATTTGTTCAAATTTTTTGGGAATTTTGGCTTTGATGTAAATGTTATTTTTTGAATAACTTTCTTCAATTACCTGGCCTTTATTATGAATTTTTTCTATCCAATTAGCTTTATTATAAGGTAGTTTAAGATTAACTTTCACTAAACTTTTTTCTAAAATAGATTTTATTTTTTCTAATAGTTTATCTTTTCCCTCTCCTGTTAAAGAAGAAATAGATAGGTGATCAGGATACTGTAATTCTAAACTTTTGAGATCACCGTTTTGACATTTGTCAATTTTATTAAATACTATTAGTTTTTCTATATCATCTACCTCCATATCTTTTAAAACATCATTGGTAACTTTAATATGTTTTTCAGCCTGAGGATTACTGCTATCAACTACATGTAATATGAGATCTGCCTTTTTAATTTCTTCTAAAGTAGCACGAAAAGAAGCAACTAATTGATGAGGTAAATTATCTATAAATCCTACTGTATCAGTTAATATAATTTCTCTACCATTAGGAAGTTGCATATTTCTTAAGGTAGAATCAAGAGTAGCAAATAATTTGTTAGCTACTTCATTGTTAGATCCGGTTAGTAAATTCATAAGAGTGGATTTTCCAGCATTAGTATATCCAACAAGAGCGACAAGAGGATCATTTCGTTCTTTACGTTGTATTTCTCGATTTTTTTTAACTTTATTTAATTTTTCTTCAAGATTATGAATTCTTTTGCTAATACGTCTTCTATCAGTTTCAAGTTTACTTTCCCCAGGTCCTCTGGTTCCAATTCCACCTGCTAAACGCGAAAGTTCTTCACCTTTACCAGTTAGCCGTGGTAATAAATATTCTAGTTGGGCTTTTTCTACCTGTAATTTACTTTCTTTTGTATGTGCGTGTTGAGAAAAGATATTTAAAATTAATTGTGTCCTATCCATAACATTTGTTTCTAAATCTTCTTCTAAATTTCGATGTTGGGCTGGTGTTAATTCATGATCAAAAATGATTAAATTTGCAGAAGTATGTTCAACAGTATTTTTTAATTCTTTTAATTTTCCTGAACCTATATAATAAGCTGCATCTATTTTTTTGCGACTGTGTAATAATTTGCCTAAAACTTGAATTTGGGCAGTTTTAGCCAATTTATTTAATTCTTCTACAGAACTTTTAACTTTACCAATTAAAATAGCTTTTTCTTGCTGATTTTTTATTTTATAAAGATCTTTATTATTTCCGATAATTATCCCGTCATAAATGCAGACGGTTTTCACCTACCTTTCATTTTATATTATTATATCATAAAAAATAGGGGGTGGTAAAATTAATTCATTTGTGATATAATTAACAAGGAATAAATGAAATAATATCTATTATAGGAAAGGTGATATTAATGAAAGTTAAAAAACCAGAAATGATAGTTGAAAAACTTATTAAAGCTGGAAAGAAAAAAGATGAAATTACTATAGTAAATAGTTTGATTTTAGGTTTTTTAGCAGGTGCTTTTATAGCTTTAGGTGGACTGGTAGCAATAAGAATTGTAGCATCTTTGCCAAAGGATATCTGGGGAAGTATGGGTAGATTATTTTTTGCTGCGGTTTTTCCTGTAGGATTGATAATGATTATTTTTACAGGTTCAGAACTTGCAACTGGAAATATGACAACTCAGCCTTTAGCCTGGTTAAATGGTGATATAAAATTAAAAAATGTCTTTAAAAATTGGTTTTTTGTTTTTCTTGGTAATATAATTGGTTCCTTATTTGTAGCATATTTTTTTGCCTGTATTTCTGGTATTTTAGGTGCAGAACCTCAGGCTTCATATGTAGTGAATTTAGCAAATAATAAAATAAATATGACTTGGATTGAAGCTTTCTGGCGTGGTGTAGGATGTAATTGGCTGGTAGGGATAGCAATCTGGATGTCTTTTGCCACTGATAGATTAATTGGGAAAATATTTGCTGTTTGGTGGCCAATTATGACATTTGTAGCAATTGGATTTGAACATAGTATAGCTAATACTTTTTTTGTACCGGCAGGTTTATTTATTGGAAATACTGCATCATATTCAGGTACAGTTTTAAATGCAGGCTGGCAAACATTTATATTAAAAAATCTTGTCCCGGTGACTTTAGGTAATATATTTGGAGCAGTAGTATTTGTTTCATTAACAGGATGGTATTTATATTCTTATAAATCTCATAAAAGAATTGTAAAAGAAGGTTTTAGAGAAAGTGCTTAAAATTTAGAAGGGCAAGTAGTTTATTAAACTATTTGCCCTTTTTTTAAATTGGTTTTATAGCCAATTTATGTTTTTTCTATTATAAACTTCTTTATCTTCAATAAAAGTTTTCTCAATTTTTGTTTTATAAGAAAATGGTTCCCTATTTAAAACTAAATAGTCAGCATCTTTATTTTTTTCTAAAGAACCAACTCTATTGTCAATACCTAACATTTTGGCAGGATTTAGAGTCATTAGTTTTAAAGTTTCTTCTTTACTTAATCCATATTTATGGACAGTTGCCCCATAGGCCATATAATATCTACAATTTAGAAAAGGATGGTCTGTCATTAAAGAAACATTAACACCATTTTTATATAAAATCACAGGATTTTCATCAGTTATTTCAGCAGTTTCAACCTTACTTGCAACTCCAAGTCCCGGTCCTACGGAGGCCCATATATTTTCTTCAGCTAAATAATCTGCTATTAAATGACCATCTGTGCAATGTTCTATACTGAAATCTAAATCAAACTCTTTTGAAATTCTAATAGCAGTAACAATATCATCATGGCGATGGGCATGTATTCTAAAAGGAATCTCCTTATTTAAAACCTTTAGACCTGATTCATATTTAGGATCTAAATCAAATTCTTTATTATTATTTTTAGCTTTTATCTTTTTATTTTTGTATTCTTTACATTCCTGAAAATAATTGCGTATTAAAGCAGCATTTCCCATTCTAGATGCTGGAGATTGCTTCTGTTCTTTACCATGAGCTCTTTTGGGATTTTCACCAAGAGCACCTTTTAATCCACTGGGATTCTTTATAATCATTTTATCTACAATATTGCCACTGGTTTTTAAAGTGACGGCCAGACCTGAGATAGGACTACCTGAACCTGGAATTATTTGGGCAGTAGTTATTCCCCCTTCACGAGCACCAGCAAAACTTCTTTGTTGCGGATTAATTGCATCTAAAGCCCTGATATTACCATTAATCGGATTGGGTATCTCATTACCATCATAGGCTGTTGGTCCTTCACCATCTCCCCACATTCCAATATGTGAATGAGGATCTATTAACCCTGGCGTAATTACTTTATCGGTATAATCAATAATATCTAGACTATCTGTATTTATATTTTTTGTTTTAATATTTTTTCCAACTTCAATTATTTTACCATCTTCATTAATTAGAATTTCCCCATTTTTAATTTTTTGGTTTGTACCTGTATAAATAATTCCTGCTTTAATTAATTTCATAATTTTCACCTCTCTGATAAACAATTTCACCATCAATAATAGTTAAATCTGCATAAGTAGTAAATTCAAGAGGATCACCAGACCAGATAACCAGATCGGCATCTTTACCTTTTTCGAGACTTCCAATATTATTTTCAACACCAATATGTATGGCAGCATTTAAAGTTATAGATTTGAGAGCAGTTTTTCTTTTCATTCCCCAGTTAACTGCTAATCCTGCAGTCATTGCTAAATAATGACCTGCTACAACTGGATGGTCTGTAGTTAAACAAAATTGCAAATTATTTTTATCAGCTAAAAGAGGGGTATGAAAATTACGCTCTTTATTTTCCACTTTTGATCCATAACGCATTGTGGGTCCAACTGCAAAAGAAGTATTTTTGTTTTTTAGAAAATCAATAATTTGGTGACCCTGAGTAATATGCTCTAAAGTATAATTAATATTAAATTCTTCTGATATTCTTATAGCAGTTGCAATATCATCTGCTCTATGACAGTGTATACGGAGAGGTACTTCTCCTTTTAACAATGGAAGCAAGGATTCCATTTCTTGATTATAGTCAGGAGAATCCTGATTTTTATTTGATTTGTTAATTTTTTTTAAATAATTATTTGCTTTTGTTAAAGTTTCTCTCATAATTGCTGCATTACCCATTCTGCTTGCAGGAGATTTATCATTTTTCCCATATAACATTTTTGGATTTTCTCCTAGGGCAGCTTTCATACCTGTATTTTCTTTAATTATTGCTTTATCTACTATAGTATTTTTACATTTTAAAGCTGTAGTTTTTCCACCAAATATATTACTACTACCAGGTAAAACGTTTACTGAAGTAATCCCAGCTTTTCTAAAGTTTTCAAAGGCTTTATCTTTCATATTTATTCCATCAAGTGCCTGACACCAGGGGGTAATAGGATTAGTTATTTCATTTGTATCCTGGCCACTGGGGCCTATACCAGCTTCACTTATACCTACATGGGAATGAGCCTCAATTAACCCAGGGGTTACTATATTGTTTTCAGCATCTATGATTTTGGCAGATTTCGGAATATTAATATTTGATCCGAGGTCTTTAATCAAACCATTTTCAATCAAAATTTTCCCATCTTTTATCAAACCATTGCTTATTGTTTCAAGTTGAGCATTAATTATTGCTAACATTTTAAGCCTCCTTAGAAATATAGATTTTTAAAGTAGAGTCTATATAAACTTTCCATGTAAAATATTAAAATCCTTTTTTTCATTGACCACCAGCCATTTCTAAGGTATAATTATTATAATAAAATATATAAATTGTTAACTGAATATGGAGAAAAAAATGCAGAAATATCAGGTAGTATGAAATATAATTCCAGATAAAGGGGTCATTATAGATACACCAGGTATGCGAGAAATTCAGCTTTGGAATAATGAAAGTGGAATTACCAGTACATTTAAAGATATCAAAAATTTATCAAAGAACTGTAAATTTAATGACTGTACTCATACTCATGAACCAAGTTGTGCTGTGAAAAAAGCAATAAAAGATGGTGATTTAAAAGAAGAAAGATTAAAGAATTTTCATAAGATGAAAAGAGAAATGAGATATCAAAAATTAAAGAAAATGAAATCTGCTAAT
>DATFIM010000026.1 GCA_035270125.1 Halanaerobiales bacterium
TACTTCATTTAAATATAATATTTTTTACTTGAAAATTTATTTTTTAATGAAATTACTTGTTTTCAACTATTCTTCTAATAGCTTTTCTAGCCATTTCTCCATCAGTAGTTTCTACTCCAAATACCCACTGATCTACAATATCAAGATTATTTGCAATCCATTCTTCTGCTACAACTTCAGGATCGATTCCTTCATTTTTATAACTATTTATCCAGGCATTCTGAATAGGTGCCGGTACTTTAAATTGTTTTAAAAATGTATAATAATTAGGATTTTCATCTTCAAAACCAGTTCTAGCTACAGTGTATACTCTTTCCCCTTCTCCAAAAATCTTTTCAGGGTCTTCAAGATATTTAAGATCGAACATTACATTCATATAGTGAGGTTTCCAGCCATTAAATGCAACCCATTCTTTATTATTTACAGCTCTTTTAACAGTTGTAAGCATTCCACCTGTACTACTTGCTTGAAGCTTCCATTCTTCTAGATTATAAGTGTTATTATCAATAGCTTTCTTTATTATCAGATTACCTTCATTACCAGGCTCAATACCATATATAGTTTTATCAAACTTATCAGCATATTCATTAAGATCTTCAAATGATTTTACTCCAGCATCCCAAACATACTCTGGTACTGCGGTTTTATATACAACATCATATAAATTAACACTTACATTATGAACTGAACCTTTTTCTTCATATTTATCATAATGCATTTTCATTGTAGGCATCCAATTACCAAGAAAAGCGTCTAAATCTCCTGAGTCCATTCCTTTAAATACTACAGCCTGAGCTCCACTTGTCATTTCAGCTTCATAACCAAGATACTCTGCAATTTTCATTGCTACATGTGTTTTAACTGTAACTCCAGGCCACTGAACATAACCAAAATCTATTGTATCTGTGTCTTCAGCTGCCTTAGCCTGTGGTGCAGAAACTCCCATTACAGTCAATCCCATAACCAAAACCAACAAAATTGATATTACTTGCTTTTTCATTTTAATATCCCTCCTGAAAGGTTTTTATTATTTTAATTTCTTTTTGTTTCTTATTTTTATTTTATTTTAAAAATTTATTCAATATCTTCTGATGCTAAATTAGCTACTACATCAGTTTTAACAATTACTCCCTGCAATTTCCCATTATCAGTAAGCACTGGCATTGGGGTTTCCAGATTTGCAATTTCAGAAAATAATTGATCAATATTTTCATCAGGATCAGCTTTTGGTACATCCTGAATTAAATCATCAATATTTTCTTTTCCTTGATTTACTGCTTCTACAACATCTTCAATTTTTATAACCCCTTTGTATTTTCTTCCTTTACCAACAACAAAAATACTACCAAGGTGATTTTTCCTCATCTTATGAAGAGCAGTTCGAGGACCATCCTGTTCATATAAAAGAGCAACAGGTTTTCCCATAATATCTTCAGCAGTCAATACTCTTGAACGATTTACATCCTGAACAAATTCAGCAACATAATCATTTTCAGCATTTGTTAGAATTTCTTCATGATTTCCAACCTGTACAATTCGACCATCATTCATAATAGCAATTCTATCACCAAGTTTTAAAGCTTCATCAAGATCATGAGTAATAAATACTATTGTTTTATCTATATGTTCATAAAGATCAAGAAGTTTATCCTGCATATCTTTTTTGATTAAAGGATCAAGAGCACTAAAAGGTTCATCCATAAGCAAAATATCAGTATCAACAGCAAGTGCTCTTGCTAGACCTACACGCTGCTGCATACCACCACTAAGTTGATCTGGATGCTCATCTTCCCATCCTTCTAATCCAACCTGTTTTAAAGCTTTTCTGGCTTTTTCTCGCCTTTCAGATTTTTCTACCCCAGCAATTTCTAAACCAAATTCAGCATTTTCTAAAACAGTTCTATAGGGAAACAGAGCAAAGTTTTGAAAAACCATTCCAAATTTTTCTTCTCTAAACTTAATTAATTCATCTTTGTTAAGGTCCATAACATTTGTATCATCAACTATAATTTCTCCTTCAGTAGGTTCGACCAATCTATTAAAACAGCGGAGCAAAGTTGATTTTCCACTACCGGATAATCCCATAATTACAAATATTTCACCTTCATTAATTTCAAGATTGGCATCATTAACACCTACTGTTGCTCCAATCTCTTCTTTTACCTCGGATTTTGTTTTTCCTTCTTTCAAAAGAGGTATTGCTTTATTCTTATTTTTACCAAAAACCTTATATAAATTATTAACCTGTATTTTCAAGTTTTCCACCTCTCTCTTTTTTATTTTATACTATTTTTTTCTTAAGTAAAAAAGGTTTAGAATATATCCAAATAGTACTACTGGGTACAATTGAACATATCCTAAACCTCAATAAATCAGATTAACAATAATTAGCAGCAAAGCATCGCGACTGATAACAATATACTGCCAAAAAATTATTAGTTATCAATTTTAGCTTTTCACTTGACTCTGCAAAAAAGGATAACAAATATTTTATACTATGTCAAACTATATATCCTTTTTTTTAAATTAAATTTTAAGAAGCCTTTTCTTCCCCGGTATTTCCCTTATCAGACTTTTTACCATGATCAGTTGTATAAAAGCCTGAACCTTTAAAAACAATTCCTGGATTACCAATTATTTTTTTTACATCACTACCACATTCAGGACATTTTTCTAACTTATCTTCAGATATTTTTTGCATTTTTTCAAATCTACCACATTTTTCACATTCATATAGATATGTAGGCATTATTATCTTCCTCCCTCTTTCACCAATTATTTTCTTATTTATTTCTTATTTTAAATTATATTTTTATTTTGTTTGCTATAATTATATATATAATAAAATAGCCGATTTGTCAAGTTATTTTTGTTTTTCAATCTTTGTATTAATATGTCCCCAATAATTATATGCTTCTATAAATAAAAACAAAATCGCCAATATCCATTTACCCACATAGATAAAAAATCCAAAACCAATAACTGTAGTAATGATAATAGCAATTAAATTTAAAGTTTTACTTTTTCTTAAACCAATAATTTGCCAGGGAATAAGCCCCAATCCAACAAAAACACCTATTTCATTATTGTAAATTAACCCAGCTGCCCCTACAACTGAGAAAAATATTAGCATAAAATAATGCACCAAGTATCACTCTCCTTTTTAATCAATTTTTTCTAACATACTAACAGTTTCAACATGATATGTTTGAGGAAACATGTCAACTCCATTTAAATTACTGATCCTATATTTTTTCTTTAGTTTTTTCAAATCTCTAGCAAGTGTAGAAGGATTACATGATATATATATTATTTTTTCTGGTAGATTTTTTAATATTACCTGAATAATTTCATCATTTAAGCCTTTTCGTGGTGGATCAAAAACTAAAACATTATTATTATCTTTATATTTATTTATAACTTCAGAAATGTTTTTTCCCACATCTCCAGTTATAAATTCAGCGTTATCTATATTATTTAATTTCTTATTTTTTCGGGCATCATTTATAGCATTTTGATTTATATCAATACCCACTACTTTTTTTACTTCATCTGAAAAATATAATCCAATACTACCTGTCCCACAATAGCAGTCAATTAAAGTCTCATCACCATTAAAGTTGGCAAAATCAAGAGCTATATCATAAAGCTTTTGAGTTTGAAGAGTATTGGTCTGAAAAAATGAATCTAAAGAAATATCAAATTTTTTATTTCCAATATAATCTCTATATCTTTTCTTTCCACTTAATATTTTGCTTTTTTCTCCCATAATAACATTTGTTTTGTTTTCATTAATATTTTGCAATATTCCTATTAATTCCGGTATTTCTTTTATTAATTGATTTGCTATTTCTTTTAACTTAGAATTCATTTTACCATTTGTCACAAAAGCAAGTAACGCCTGATTTGTACATACACCTACTCTAACAATCAAGTGCCTTAAAAATCCTTTGTGGATTTTTTCATTATAAACACTTAATTCATTCTTATTCAATAACTCTAAAGTTTTAGTAGTAATTCTATTTATCAATTGATGTTGAATAGGGCAATTATCCAG
>DATFIM010000027.1 GCA_035270125.1 Halanaerobiales bacterium
AATCATTACTACCCTGATAGCTATTTGTTCCAGAAAATCCTAAAGTTGGTGTAGGACTAAGATTATTTAGAGCTGCTATTAGTGATAATTCTAAATTAAAATTATTATCAGGTCTTTTATAAAAATTTATTAACCAACTACCTTCAAGTTTAATATCACCATTACGATATTTTAAAAAAGCATCTATGCCATTTATATTATCTAAATCATAGTTTAAATTAAGATTAAGAGAAGTTATCTTTTCTCCATTTCCACTAATAATATAATGAGCATTATCAAGTCTAAAAGCAGAAACTGGTGCTACTGAAATAACTACAAATGCAAAAATTATAATAAATATTATAGTAAATTGCCTGGACATAGAAAATCTCCCTCCTTTTTACATATTCTAGATAATATGACAAATACCTTCCTTATTATAAAAAATATTTTAATTTAATTTTAATTTATTTAATTTTATAAAAAATTAATCCATTACTTAATAGTCTTTCACTACTTGGATTACTCATAGTATATCCTCTAACCATCATTCTTGCAGAAGCGCCTCCATCAAGGTTCATCCCTTTAATAATACCATAATCTTTCATAAAATGCGCCAATTCCTTTAGGGTAATACCTACACTTAATTCAGGCTGTCTGCCATCTACTGTAAAAAATACCAATTTTTCATCTTCAGTAATTCCCACAGCAGTTCTGGGAGCTCTTCCATATAAAATATCATTCTGAAATTTTCCTTTTTCTCCGGAAATAGCTACTTCTCCATCTACAACCAATAATGGACCTCCACCTACTGCATTTACTATCTCTGATTTGTTCCAGGCTGAATTATTAAAATAATTTATAAATTCTACTTTATCTCCTACTTTAAAATCAGAAAAATTTTCATTTTTTCTGGCCTGAATAATATATCCATTTTCAGGAATTTCGCTTTTTATAATAGTTATAGAATTTATTTTAGATACGATCTCTCCATTTTTTATAATGAGTTCTGTCATTCCTGGTTCTAAGAGAGGAGCTTTTTTTCCAAAATATTGATTGTAAATAGCTATATCCTCTTCAGTTGCTTTTTCATTAACTAGATTAACAGAAAAAGCCTGGTCATTATTTTTATTTCTAAACATACCTTCCCACTCAACTCTATCTATGAGGAAATTTCCTTCTTCAGTTTGAGCTAAAGAAGCTCTTCCATAAATTGATTTTGAAATAATTTTTTTATTGGAAATAAACAAACCTAAAGGTTCACCATTTGCCTGATAAAAACCACCATTAACTGCGGCAAGAGCTTGATTTTCATTTACTATATCGCTAAGATCTGCCAGTCCTGATATTTTATTATTTGCCAAAATATTATTAAAGGCCACTCTTTTATTACCAATCTCATATTCTAAAACAGTAATTACTTTTGGACCACTCCAGTTAATCTGTCGTAATTCCTTATATTTTAAACCGATAGTTATTTTTGCTTCAACTAATTGCCGAGTATAATTAACAAAATTTAGATCTTTTAGAGAGACATTTTGATAATAATAATTTATTATTTCTTTATGAGTTTTACCTTCACGAGCCATTATTTGAGCTCCATCCTGAGACAAACCAAGTCCTGAACCTATTCCAATCCCAGATAAACTCAGATTTTTAAGATAACCATTATTATATTCTTTATTTATTTCAAAAATAAGACTTTTAATTTGAAAATATTCTCGAATTTCTTCTCCTTTTATTTGGTAACTACCATAATCTGTTTTTATTTTAATCTTTGCTACTCTATTTGTAGAAGTTTCTTTTTCAATTGTTATATCTCTAATTCCATTAATATCTTTCTGGAAATATTGAGAAAAACGAGTTAATAATTCTTTTTCCTGATAGTTAGCAGACCAATCAGGAAGAAAAAGTGGATCATCAATTGCTCTTTGATCTGAAACTGATTTTAGATAAGGAATATTTTTTTCTATAATATTTATAGCACTGGCAGTTTCTCCACCACTATTTTTATGATAATAACTATTTATAATTTCATTATTATAATTAATAACTATACCATCAGTTTTTTCTACAGCATTTTCTACATAGCTTTTATAAAAAGTAAAACCTCTGAAGTTTTTAAATTCAGAAGGTTTGTAGACTGTTTTATCGGCTTCAATAATATGATGTAATATTTTAGTACGAATAGCAATTGCCTGAGCTTTAAGAGCTTCTGTATATTTGGAATGACTCAATCTTGCTCTACCCTGAACTTCAGCAGAGAGCATAGCAGTAATCAATTTATTAAAAGCAATATCATTAAAAATTTCTATCCCATAACTGGTAAAATTAAAATCAAAGTCACCTTTATATAAAGTACTGTCTATCTTCAAACTGCCATTTGTTCTGATTTTTTTTCCAGAAAATATTATTTCATCATCTGGACCATAAATAATAATCTTTTTTTCTTTTTCCGGTGAAATTTTTTCATAACTAATCGGCCAGGAATCCCAGCCATCTCTTGCTAATTTAACTGACAAAGATTCACTTTCTTCTCGATTTGAAAAATCACCTAGTTGCACTTTATATAGGTTGTCTTTTTTGAGTAAAGTAATATTCTCATATCCCTTATTTTTTAGTTCAGCCACAATATTTTCAGCTTTATTTTTATTTTGAGTGGCAAATACCTGTAATTTCCATCTTTTTTCAAGAGGGTAATCATGACTGAATTCATAGATTGTATCTTTTTTTAGATAGATTTCTTCACCTTTTTGATTGCTGATTTTTAAATCCTGATAGGGAGTAATCCTAATACTATTTTTCTTTTCTGAAAGTAATAATCTGATTTCTTTATCATTTTTAATAAATTCCTGCAGTTCTCTGGTATAAAGTTTTTGGGCCAATACTGATTCTGCAGAAAAAATTATTACCGGTATTAATAAGACCAATAATAATATTGTTAGAAAAAATCTCCGGCCCATTCTATTTAAAAACATTAGAATCAACTCCCCTATTACTATTTACTATTTTGATTAAGCTGTTCAAATAAAATTTGATTTAAACCACTAAAATTATTTTGCTTACTACCTAATTTACTGATTTCTTTGTCATACATATCTGTAAACACATCTTCAGCAAACCCACCATCAATCATTCCACCTTCTGGAATAGTAGAACGCATTGACTTAAACATTTGGTTAAGGAAGATGGAAGTAAATTCATCTACTACCTCTTTTAATTGCTCTTCAGAATCTTCTCGACTGGAATTTTTCAATTTATTAGTAAAATTATTTTGGTTATTTATTTTTTGATACTGATTTTGAGCAGGATTATAATTAAGGTCCATTTCCATAAGATAAACCTCCTTATTGTATCTCTAATTGAGCATGGAGAGCTCCAGCTGCTTTTATCTGTTGGATAATAGCAATAATATCCCTGGGGGTTGCTCCAATAGTATTTAACGCTGTAACAAGGTCCTGAATTGTACCTTTACTTTCCACAACTGTCATATGACCTTCTTCTTCATCTACTGTTATTTCAGTATCTTCAGTAGTTTCTGTCTCTCCCTCACTTAAAGGTTCAGGTTGAGAAACTTCTTCTGTAGTACTAATTGTAACAGTTAGATTTCCATGAGCAACCGAAACAGTTGAAATTCGGACATTATGTCCCATTACTATTGTTCCAGTTCTTTCATTTATAACAACTTTTGCATTCATACTTGATCTAACTTCCAGATTATTTACCTGTGAAATAAAGTTAACAGGCTGGTTATCATATTCACCAGGTACATCAACTTTTACCCGAGCAGGACTTAAAGCCTTGGCTATTTTAGAACTATCACTCAAATATTCAAATTGATTATTTATGGCCTGAGCCATATAACGAGCTGTAGTAAAATTAGGTTGATTTAAGATATAAGTAAATTCTTCTTTGTTAAGATCAGCTTCAATTTCTCTTTCAACTAAAGCACCACTGGGAACTCTACCCACAGTTGGATGATTCTGACGCTGACTGTTACCTCCACCCCCCTGTACATTATAACCACCGATCGATACAGGTCCCTGAGCAACTGCATAGATCTCTCCATTGGCTGCTTCTAAAGGAGTCTGCAAAAGAGTTCCTCCCTGTAAACTATCTGCATCACCTATAGAGTTAACAGTAACATCAATCTGGTCACCACTATACGCATAGGCAGGCAAAGTGGCAGTTACTATCACAGCTGCAATATTCTGACTTTCTATCTGCTCAGCATTAACTTCAATCCCATATTCATCTAACATATTGGCCACACTCTGGACAGTAGCCTGATTACTACTTGAATCACCAGATCCATTTAGACCAACTACCAGTCCATATCCACTTAACTGGTTTGTTCTCATTCCTTCTATCCTTGTCATATCAGCAATTCTAACTAAAGGATCATTAGAAGATACAGCTCCAGCAGATGGAGTAGAAAAAACTATTAGCAAAGCCAGAATCAATACTGTCTTTAGGATATTTATTAATCTATTTTTATCAATCATTAAAGTCATCTTTTACCTCCTGACTTCCTCCAAACTAAATTATTAAAAGAAAAAGTTAAGTACTTTTTCAAATAAACCTGGTTCCTGTTTTTCAGCAACCGGTCCTCTACCTTCATATTCAATACTTGCATCAGCAACTTTTTGGGAAGATACCTCATTATCTAATTTTATATCTTCCGGTCTAATAATACCACTAAGTTTAATAATCTGTTCTTCACCATTTATTTTTATTTTTTTGGATCCTATAATTCTTAGATTGCCATTATCCAATACATCTTCAACCTGAGTTGTAATATCAGCTTCAAGAGTACCACTGCGCTGAGTCTGACCATCAGCTGAACCCTGATCAGAATAACCTAAACCAAAGGCTTTAATAAAATTAAATAAACCTGTTCCGGCCTGAGCTTCTATAGAACTTGACTGACTGGTAGAAGTATTAGCACTCTGCACAGCATTTGCATCTTCTTCTATAAGAACTGTTATTATATCTCCAGCCTGATAATCCGGGCGATCTTCATATTTACCGGCAGCTTCATCTGACCAGAGGGAATTATTTGCATAAACAGTGTTACTCACAATAACTAAAGAAAAAATAACTAATGTTACTAAAAGAAGCTTTTTCATTTAATTCACCTCCGCTAATTACGGACTAATCGTACAAGCCTTCTATTTATAACTTCTGCTTTAAATTGTTTGCCTGTCTTTAAATTTTCAACAAGTATAAAATCTCCTTTTTTACCTCTTTCTTTAGCCTTAACCATAGTGTTAACAGTAATCCCACCAATTTTAATTTCAGCCTGGATTTGATCTCCCCAGGTAATAACAATTGGTTTTTTTAGATATTCTTCTGTAAGAATTTCTCCTTTAGATATTGTTTTAGTTAATAGGCCATCTTTTATTAAAGAATTATCCCAATTGCTTATTATAGTACTATCAACATCTGTAATACTGGCTGTTTTAAATTCAAAATTATCTTTTGAGATATTTTTGCCTTTAAATAAATTCTTTTTAGCTACAAAAACTTTTTTGTAAATATTAGTTTTTAAGTTTACATAGATTCTTTTATAGGCAGTCTTATTTACAATTATATCTACTGGCAGTGAATAACTCCCTCGATAATTACTTTTTTTTCGGCTAATCTCAAAACTATAATCGGCATCCGGGATTATTATTTCAGACAAAGAAGAGGTAATCTCGATCTCTATCTGATCATATTCATAATCTATATTTTTCTGTATATGCTCTTTAATAAACGTCTCCAACTTGTTATTATCTAGTTTTTTACTTAAAGTCTTTACTTTAATCCGATCCGGAATATCAAAAACAAAATTTGTAATATCATATCCTTTATCTTTTAAAACAAGACGTATTAATTGTTTGCTAATATTTCTTTCATAACCCGGTCTTGCTGCTTTTTCCAGTTTAACAGAAATTAGTTCTTCTTTTAAATCAGGACTAAAATCTGTTAGCTTTGCTATATCACCAAGTTTTATCCATTCACTGTTTACTTCTTCATTCTTAGAAATCTTTATTGTTTGAGCAGATAAAACTGAAGGGGAGTTAATAGAAAAAAACACCAAGAAAACCAATAAAACACTAAATATCTTTTTAAATTTCATATAAACTTCCCCTTTTATTATCTCAATCTATTTATTTTAAACGACTGGCTGTCTGTAACATTTCATCAGAAGCCTGAATTGCTTTTGAATTTATCTCATAAGCACGTTGGGCAGAAATCATATTTACCATTTCTTCTACAACTTTTACATTAGATTTTTCCAAAAATCCCTGAGAAATTGTTCCAAAACCCTGGGTTCCTGGCTGACCAGTCTGTGGTTCACCAGAAGCCATTGTATCTTCATAAAGATTTCGACCAGCACTATTTAGGCCGGCTGGATTGGAAAAACGAACTAATTCGATCTGGCCCTGAGTTTGAGCTTCTTCCTGGCCATCTACCAAAACATTTACTGTACCATCTGAAGTAATACTAATATCAGTTGCATTTTCAGGAATATTAATTTGGGGCTGTAATAAATAACCATCAGAAGTTACTATTCTACCCTGACCATCTAATTTTAGTGAACCATCACGAGTATAGGCAATAGTTCCATCAGGTTTTTGCACCTGTAAAAAGCCGTCTCCTTCAATTACTATATCAAGTGGATTATCAGTTGCCTGTACACTACCTTCAGTAAATAATTTTTGGGTAGCTGATACTCGAGAACCATGTCCGACTTCAATACCTACCGGTATTTGAGAACCCTGAGCATTAGGACTTCCTGGCTGTCTGATCTGTTGATACATCAAATCCTGAAAGTTTACTCTTGATTTTTTGAATCCAGTTGTATTTACATTTGCCAGGTTATTAGAAATTACATTTATGTTAGTTTGTTGACTATCCATTCCAGTTGCAGCTGTCCATAAAGCACCTATCATTAACAATCACTCCTCTATTTTTTATTCATATTTATTTTTTTAAAAAATCTCTGCTGTCTCGGTCGGTTGACAGCAATCAGCTTCCTGTTAAGGTCCAGCTGATTCAATAATTTAAATTATATTAACATTCTAGCCAATTCTTCCTACCTGATTCACAGTCTTTTCTAAGGTCTGATCAGCAGTTTTTATAGCTCTTTGATTCATTTCATAATGACGATTGGCCTCAATCATATTTGTCATCTCTTTAACTACATTCACATTAGATGCTTCCTGATAACCCTGTCTGATTTGATAATTTTCTGCTTCCAGGGCTTCTACTCCTTCATCAGCAACCTGATAAAGATTTTCACCTACTTTTTCTAGATTTCTATTATCTTCAAAATTAACTACCTGTACATTACCAGCTTCCAGGTCATCAAGATAAAGCTGTCCTTCACCATCAAAGTTTATACTTCTGTTATCAATAGTCTGCATTGGTTCTCCTTCTTCATTTAAAAGAGGATAACCTTCCTGAGTCACAATTTGGCCCATTTCATTTAAGGTAAAATTACCATTTTTAGTGTATCTTTCACCAGCTGGTGTATCTACTACAAAAAATCCTTCACCCTGTATAGCAAGGTCTAAGGGGTTGGAAGTATGTTTTAATTTACCATTAGAAAAATCAGTATAACTAAACTGATTTCTTACTCCAGTACCAAGGGAGCCAATTTCTTCTTTACCTTTACTATCAATTTTGTTTATGAGCATTTCTGGAAAAGATTCTCTAACAGTTCCCTCTTTTTTATAACCGGTTGTATTTGAATTAGCCAAATTATTTGAAACTACATTTAAGCGCTGTTTGGAAGCCAGCATTCCTGAGGCTGCTGTATATAATCCTTTAATCACGGTAGACACCTCCTCCTACTAAAATTTTGGAAAATACTTCTAATACATCTGCGTCTTTTTCAAAAACATAAGTTCCTGGATTCAATTTCTTCTCTGCATCAAAAATTATCAAAATATCAATAAATCTTTCCTTATCCATTATTCCTTTTTCACTCAACTTGTTTGCTATTACACTGGCTGATGTTCCGGCTGGAATTACTATTTCGACTTTTTCTATTTCTTTTTTTTCTTCAGTAAATTCTTTTTCAAAATTTATATTATTAATATTAAAAGGTAAATTTCTTTCCCAGGCAAAATTAGTATTAAATTTTGGCATTTGTTTCTGAGTAAAATATTCCTGCTCTGTATTATTTTCAGCCTGCTTAATTTGTTGTTTACTTTCACCAGAAACTGGCCAGATATCAAAAACAAAAAGCATTCCAATTACTAAAATAATTATTCCAAATCCAACCATAACATCAGCTAAAATATTTTTAATCATTAGCTGCACCTCTTCTATGCATTTTTAATATCAAAGAAGTTTCTCTGATTCCAATATTTAATTTATCTGCTATTTCTTCTTCTTTATGGCCCTGATTATATAATTTAAATATTTTTCTATGTTTTTCTGGAAGTTCATTATCTTCTATTTTTTCAGTTGAATTCTTTAACATTTTTTTAAAATTTTTCTTCTCTAAATTTTCCATATCTTCTTTTTTAGACTCTTCTAAAATATTTTTAATTCTTTCTTCTTTACTGTGAATTTCAGTAATTATTTCATCTAATTCATTATTTATTCTTCTTAATTGTTTTTCCTTATTTCCAGCATCACTTATTACTTCATCAATAGAATTATTAGATTTGTTTGTTTCTCCTTTGAGATATCTGGTTTTAGTGGTTAGATTTTGAAAATCTTTATAATCCCCAAAATCTTCATATTCTTTGATTTTGAGCATAATTCCACCTGCTAATAATACTATACCAAATATCAATAACCACCAACCCATATCTTTTCCTCCTGGATTAAATTTTTATATCAATAAAATTTCCTTTTTTACTGTTATTTTTTTCTGATTTATTATTTTCCCCATCATTTTTTTTATTATTTTTACCATTCTCTTGATTGTTTTTTTCTTCTTTTTCATCTTCAACTTTGCCCTTTTCAGCTTTTTCTTTTTCATGAACTGAGCGCTCTTCTTCTGCTTTTTTTGATTTCATTTCCTGAGCTAAATTGCCCTGTTCATGAGCCTGATGATGTTCTTTTATATTCTGCATTCTTTCCATTTCAAGTGTCATTTGTAGGGTGGTATATGGGGTTATAGGTTCAGTCATCTTTGTCACCACCTAATCACAGATTTTGAAGCAAAAATCATGTCTTTAAAGCGGAATCTGTCTTATCTCTCCATTTTCTTCAATAAATGAAGAATGATGTAATTCCTCATGAACATTAAACTGTGACTTACCAATAATCATTTTTACACCTGAAAATACTTTTTCATATACTTTGATTTTTCCTCTTTCCACATTATTTAAAATTTCTTCAAGCTCAGCTTTTTTACTTTCTTTTTTCTCTATAGATTTATTTATTACTTTTTTTGTTTTTAATAATCTTTGATACATAACTTCTTTATCTGTAGGCAATTTGCCCTGTTTTTCTTTTATTTCTTTAAGAGCTTTGATAGCTCTTTTAGTTTTTAATAGATTTTGTTCACTTTCTTCTAATTCCTCTTTGACTTCTTCTAATTCTTCTTTTGTTTCCTGGTCAACACCAGCTTCAAGAATTGTTTTGGTAGCCATTGTTGAACCTATTATGTTTGCTTCTATATTATGACCGGCCTGACAATTACCACCGACAAGCAAACCTTTATTTTCAGTAACTATAATATCTTCAGCAGCATTTAAATCACTATGCATTATGGCATCACTGGCAATAATACTTCCTTCAGTTTTTATATGGCCATTTTCTATAAATTTAATTTCTACATTCCCTTTTGCATCAATTCTACCCTTTTCTTTTCCTACAAAACCTTTTTTGATTATAACCTTGCCTTCACTTTCAATTTGAGCAGCTGAAACTCGACCATTTATTTCAACATTTCCACCAGCTTTAATTTTAAAACCTTCATTAACATCACCTTTAACAACTACATTACCGACAAAATCTATATTACCGGTATCCATATCTACATTGCCCTTTACTTCATGAACTGGTAGAACATTTACTCTTTTACCATCTTTAACAACCTGACCTTCAATTTCAGAAACTAATTTTCCATCTTCTTCTTTTACATTTTTACCTGAAGGCAGATCTACAGTATTTGGTTCGCGAGGAGGAATTTCCTCTCCAGTTACTTTATGACCTGGTTTACCTTTTTTACTATCTTCTATCGTTACTAAAGTATCACCGGGATTTACATTAGTAATTAATCCTCGATTATAAAAATCCATGCTTCCATCTTCGCGTTGAGTACCAATAGATTCCTTTTTATCATTAAAATGGTATTTTAATTTTTCATCAAC
>DATFIM010000028.1 GCA_035270125.1 Halanaerobiales bacterium
AACTACACCGGTATTATAATAATTAGTTTCAACTTCAACTCCTAATTTTTCAAGAATTTTAACAACTTTTTTTGAAGTTCTTTCTTCCTGTCTACTGGGTTCTGGATGACGATGTATATCTCTACGATGTTTTATAATCCAATTTTCAATTTCATCAACCTTTTTAATTATTTTTTCATTAATCATAAAATTACCTCCAGTTAAAAACTTTGTATACTTATTAAATATCTTCGACAAAAAATATATTATTCCTTTAATAATTTATTCTATTAAATCACATAATTAACAAAATATTGAATGAAATTTATTACTAATTTACAATTAACTATAGATATTTTGTAAAAATTGTTATATAATATAAAAAAGGAGGAGAAAAAATTGATATTAGCATTTATTTTTTGGCTTTTAATTTTCATAATATTATTAATATTACTTGTGATTTCTTTATCTTACCATTATAATTTTATTTTAAATTATGAACAAAATTTCTCAACTGAAATATATTTTGGCAATAAGCTAATTAATTTTAAGTATATAAAAAAGAAAAATAAACAAATAAGTTACATAAAATTTCTAGGTTATGAAAAAGAAATTATAAAAAATAAAAAAAGCAGTAAAAAAGAGGAAATTATAAAAAAAAATATTGAAAAAGCTGATAAAGAAAAAAAGAAATCTAAATCTTCCTTTCCTTTTAAATTAATTAATAAAACAAATATAATACATGTTTTTAAATTTTTATTTAAAATATACAAAGAAATAAAACCTGATTCAATTAATATTGATCTAGCTATTGCTTTTTCAGATCCTTATTATAATGGACTAATCCTCGCAAATTATTACTCATTAAAAGGTGTTTATCCGAAATTTCCAGTTTCTATTACTACATATTGGGATAGGGAGGTGATTGAAGGCAGGGGAGAAATTAAAGGTAAAATAAAACCTATTGTAATTTTATTTTTAATTTTTAGCTTTATTTTTTCTTTTAAGACTTTGAAAATGTTCTGGCAGTATCGAAAAAATTAATTTTTAAAAATGAAAGGGGTTAATTAAAATGAAAGAAACTAAAGAAATTTTAGAATCAATGTATAATAAGTTAGATAACTTTTTGAAAACAGAAACTGTAATAGGTGAACCAATTGAATTTGATAATGTCAAATTAATACCAATTATTACAGCTTCTTTTGGTCTTGGTGGAGGATTTGGTGAAGAAAGTGAAAACGGTGGTGGAGGTGGTGGAGGATTAGGTTGTAAAATAACTCCTGATGCCATTCTTGTTGTTAAAGATGATAATGTAGAAATGCTTCCAATTAAAAGTAAAAATTCACTAGAAAAATTATTTGAAAAGGTTCCTGAAATAATGGATAAAATCAATATAAATGCCGCTAAAAAAGATAAATCAGAAAAAAAAGAAATGGAAAAAGAAGATTAGAAAAACATACAAAAAGACCAGTTTTTAAAACTGGTCTTTTAATTTTTCTCTATTTAATAATTTTAACTCCCTGAAACTTTCTGGTTGCATTTGTGATTTTTAAAATTATTTCATTTTTTTGTTCATCTATTTGAAATTCGCATTTAATATATTCTCGATTTTCATAATAAAACTGAGTATTATTTAGTGGTATAAGTTCATATTCTTTCCCATCATCTGCAACTGTAGAAAGTTTGCCATCTCTATAATCTATTTTAATTATAACATTTTCCACAATCTTATAATTACCTGCATATTTTTTTAAAATACTATTAGCAACCTTTACATTTTTAGCTTTTTGAAGTAATACATATTCTTTATCAAAAATAATAGCTTCCATTGATTCAGATACAACATTTAATGCTGTTAGATCAGCATTATTTGTTAAAAAAATCAGTACATAATCTGTTTCAGGATATCTAATCATTAAAGAATTATAGCCTCCACCACCTATATTCCCTGAATGACTATATCTAACATTATTATATTTTTTTGCAATGTTCCAACCATATCCATAACCATTATCCCAATCCCCCCAATGAGGAAAAAATATCTTATCTATAGAATCTTTAGACAAAATATTATAATTACTTATACTTCTATCATAATTAAATAAATCTTGTAGATTAGAGTATATATTACCACTACCAGTAATACAGGAAAAATTATATATTGATAATTTATAAGGTTCTCCAGTCAATATTTGATAGCCAATAGCCTGTTTTTTTTCATAAGAAGAATCTGTTCCTCCCTTTGAATTGCTCATTTTCAAAGGAGCAAATATATATTTTTTTAAATAATTATTATATGATTCACCTGATACTTTTTCAATAATTGCTGCAAGAATTTGATAACCTGAATTACTATAAGAATATTTTGTACCTGGATTAAATCTGAGAGAATATTTATTTATATACTCAATATTATTTTCTAATGATACATTCTTTTGTCCTAAAAACAATCCATCTTTAGGTAAACCAGAAGTATGAGATAAAAGGTGGTGAATAGTCACTTTATCTCCCCAATTATTTCCTTCAATATATTTATTTATATAATCATCAACACTTAAAAGATCTCTTTCCTGAAGATGCATAATTACAATAGCTGTAAAAGATTTAGTAATAGAAGCAATTGGAAAAATTGTATTTGTATTATTCAAAATATTATTTTCATAATTTGCATATCCAAAAGCTTTATTTAATAAAACCTTATCACCTCTGGCTACTAAGACAGCTCCACTATATTTATAACTACAATTTTCATTATATGATAAAATAAATTCTTCTAAATTAGATTCTTTATTTGCAGCTTCTGTAAAATCAAATATAAAAATAATCAGTAAAAGACAAAGAATCATAACACCAAAAAAAATTTTAATGTTGTTTTTCACTTTGTCCCCCTTATTGATCTCTATTTATGCTGTAATAAATCCTCTTCAACTTTATCTTCCCATTTTCTAATTTTATAATCAGTTTTTTCACCATCGTTAATTTCTACAGCTTCATTTATCAAAGATATCATTTCTAATAAGCTTCTAAAATATCTTTTTTTATTTTGATTTTTAGTTCCAGAAATCCATTCAATTGTTCCTTGATAGGT
>DATFIM010000029.1 GCA_035270125.1 Halanaerobiales bacterium
TGTTCTAAAGTATTAATAAGTCTTTTATTATCTCTTTGATGTAATCCAATACTTGGTTCATCCAAAATATAAAGTACTCCTACTAAACCTGAACCAATCTGAGTTGCAAGTCTAATCCGCTGAGCTTCTCCTCCAGATAAACTGGCTGCTGATCTTTCCAGGGTCAAATAATCAAGTCCTACATCTATTAAAAACTTCAATCTTGCTTTAAGTTCCTTTAAAATCTCCTCAGCAATAAACATATCTCTTTCATCTAACTCCAGATCTACTAAAAATTGATAGGCATCATCTATAGAATATCTGGTGAATTCTGAAATAGAGATACCACCAATAGTAACTGCAAGCACTTCTGGTTTAAGACGTTGTCCATCACAAACAGAACAGTGTCTTTCACTCATATATTTTTCATATCTTCTATGAGCTCCCTGAGAATTAGAACGATTCATTCTTTCCTTAAGATAACCGGTTATCCCTTTGAACTTTGTTTCATGTTCTCTGGTTTTACCATAGCGATTTGTATAGGGAAAAGTCAATTTTTTATCAGAGCCATAAAGTAAAATATCAACTATTTCATCATCTAAATCTTCAATAGGAGTTTCCAGACTAAAATCATAAGCTTCAGCCAAAGCCTTTAATAATTGGGGATAATAACGGCTGGTTGAATTTTTCCAGGGAATTAAGCCCCCTTCATTAATTGATTTTTCTCTATCAAGTAATAAATCTGGATCAAATTCTTTTTTAATACCAAGTCCATCACAATTATCACAGGCACCATAAGGGCTGTTAAAAGAAAACATACGCGGTGTGAGCTCTTCCAGACTTGTTCCACAATCAGAACAGGCAAATTTTTCACTAAAAGTTAAAAGCTCACCATCAACTACATCAATATAAACCAGACCATCACTGTGTTCTAAAGCAGTTTCCAGTGAATCAGCAAGTCTCTGTCTGATTCCATCTTTGATAACTATTCTATCAATAATTATTTCTATATCATGCTTATAGTTTTTATCTAAATCTATTTCCTCTTCTAGAAGACGAGTTTCACCATCAACTCTTACTCTTACAAACCCATCTCTTCTTGCCCGGGCCAGTATTTTCTGGTGTTCTCCTTTTCTCCCTCGAACAACAGGAGCCAGAATCTGTATTTTAGTTCTATTTTCTAATTCTAAAACCTGATCAACTATTTCATCTACTGTCTGTGATGATATTTCCTGACCACAGTCAGGGCAATGAGGAGTACCTACTCTTGCATATAATAAACGAAGATAATCATAAATTTCAGTAACAGTTCCAACTGTAGAACGAGGATTATTACTTGTTGATTTTTGATCAATAGAAATTGCTGGAGATAATCCCTCAATATAATCCAATTTTGGTTTTTCCATCTGTCCCAAAAATTGGCGGGCATAAGCAGATAATGATTCTACATACCTTCTCTGGCCTTCTGCATAAATTGTATCAAAAGCAAGTGAAGATTTACCTGAACCACTAAGACCAGTAATAACTATTAATTCATCACGTGGAATATCTATATCCAAATCTTTTAAATTGTGTTCTTGAGCACCTCTAATCTTTATTGTCTCTTTAGCCATTTTTTCACCTCTATTAATTCAATTTTTCTTCTAATTCTTCTATTTCATCTCTAATTTGAGCAGCAACTTCAAATTCAAGGTTATCAGCTGCTTCTTCCATTTCATCTTCTAATTGTATTATTTTATCATTAATTTCTCTATTTGTTAATTCTTCTTTTTCATCTTCAGAAGTTCTATAATCACTACCACTATCTTCACTTACTACCATTTCTACTGGTTTAACAACTTCTCGAACCGGTTTTTTAATTGTTTGTGGTTCTATATCATTTTTTTCATTATATTCCTGTTGTATTTCTCTTCTTCTTTCAGTCTCATCTATTGCACTTCTCATTGAATCAGTAATTTTGTCTCCATACATAATAACTCTACCTTCAGAGTTTCTTGCAGCTCTACCTATAATCTGAATAAGAGGTCTTTCTGAACGTAAAAAACCTTCTTTATCAGCATCAAGAATAGCAATAAGGGAAACTTCAGGTAAATCCAGTCCCTCTCTTAATAAGTTAATTCCAACTAAAACATCAAATTCACCCAATCTTAAATCACGGATAATTTCTGATCTTTCTATTGTATCAATATCAGAATGAAGATATCTTACTCTAATACCGGCATCAGCTAAATATTCTGTTAAATCCTCTGACATTCTTTTAGTTAAAGTAGTAACTAAAACTCTTTCTCCTCTTTCATCAACTGTATAATGGATTTCTTCTAAAAGATCATCAATTTGTCCTTCAGTTGGTCTCACTTCTACTTTAGGATCAACAAGACCGGTTGGTCTTATTATTTGTTCCACCACCTGTTCACTTTTTTCTAATTCATAAGGACCGGGAGTAGCAGAAACATAAACTGCCTGAGGTACTAATTTTTCAAATTCCTCAAAATTTAAAGGACGGTTATCTAAAGCTGAAGGAAGTCGAAAACCATAATCAACCAGTTTTTCTTTACGAGAACGATCACCAGCATACATCCCTCCAATTTGAGGAATAGTCATGTGTGATTCATCAACCATAACTAAAAAATCATTATCTGGAAAATAATCTAAAAGAGTATTCGGCCTTTTACCAGGCTCTCTCCCATCTAGATGGCGGGAATAATTTTCTATACCTGAGCAATATCCCATCTGTTCCAGCATTTCCAGATCATATCTTGTTCTCTGTTCAAGTCTCTGGGCTTCCACTAATTTATTCTCTGATCTTAATTTTTTAAGCCTTTTTTCAAGTTCAGTACGAATTGTTTTTATAGCTCTCTTAGTTTTATCTTCAGGAGTTACAAAGTGACTGGCAGGATAAACTGTTATTTCATTTATATCATCTAAAATCTCACCAGTAACAGTATTTATCTGAGTAATTCTATCTATTTCATCACCAAATAATTCAACTCTAATTGCCATATCTTCATAAGCAGGAAAAATTTCTACTACATCACCATTAACTCTAAAATGACCTCGAGATAAATCAATATTATTTCTACTATACTGCATCAAAGTTAATTCCCTTAAAATCTCTTCTCTTTCTTTTATCTCTCCTACTTTTAAATGACAGGAAAGATTCATATAATCTTCTGGAGAACCAAGACCATAAATACAGGAAACACTGGCTACAATCAAAACATCTCTTCTTTCAAAAAGAGAACGGGTAGCCGAAAGTCGAAGTTTATCTATATCTTCATTTATTGAAGCATCTTTTTCTATAAAAGTATCAGTTTGAGGAACATAAGCTTCTGGCTGATAATAATCATAATAACTAACAAAATATTCTACAGCATTATTTGGAAAAAATTCTTTAAACTCACTTGTCAACTGAGCAGCCAGAGTTTTATTGTGAGCTATAACCAGGACAGGTTTATTAATTTTTTCAATAGCTGCTGCCATTGTATAAGTCTTACCTGTTCCTGTTGCACCTAATAAAGTTTGGTGTCTATATCCTTTTTTAACACCTTTTACTATCTTTTCTATTGCCTTTGGTTGATCACCTTTAGGCTCAAAAGGGGCCTTTAAATTAAATTGACCTTCTTTCATTAATAATCACCCTTTTTTACTCTAATGTCTATTATATATAATATCTAAAATACATATGTTTGTCAATTCTAAAAGGTATTTCTTCGTCTCATATCTGTTTTTTGATTCATCTAAACTCGTTCATTGCTAAATAAGGCACACTAATCCTAAGGAACATCCTGTTCCAGGATTAGCTCAGCACATCGTGTGCTGAGACCTTATTTAGCATTTCACTTCATTAAGACTCTTTTTCAAAAAACATATAAAATCCTCAGAAATACCATTTTAGAATAATCTGTAGTCCAAAAAATTCATTTAGATATTAATTATAACAGTAATTATTACTAAAAGAAAGTAATAATTTAACAGGAATTTCCCAAAAAATTATTTCTTTAAATCACATACAATAGGTAAATGATTTATTAAATTATGGGAAACTACTGTTAATTATATTTTCTATAATTGATTAACAAGACTGCTTAAAAATAGCTCTACATCTGTAACAAGCCCTACCGCCTGTGCTGTACCTCGATCTGCCAGCTTGGTTACTGTATCAGAATTAATATCAACACAAACACTTTTTATATCAGCAGCCAGTAAATTACCAGTAGCAATAGAATGTAGCATAGTAGCTAACATTAAAACCAGATCTATATCAGCCAATTTTTCTCTCATCATTTCCTGAGCTTTAACAGTATCTGTAATAACATCTGGCAGAGGGCCATCATCACGAATAGAACCAGCAAGTACATAATCAATCTTATTTTTTATTGCTGAATACATTATTCCCTTATCTACTATCTTTTCTTCCACTGCTTTTTTAATAGAACCAGCTTTCCTAACTTTATTTATTGCTTTTAAATGAAAACCATGTCCATTTTCTACTGCTCTCTCTTTATCAATAGCTATATCAAGTGAGGTTCCATAAATGGCGGTTTCAATATCATGAACTGCAAGTGCATTACCTGCTAAAAGTAAATTCACATAACCTTTTTCTATTAATGCACTTAAATATTTTGCAGAACCGGTATGAATAATTGCAGGGCCACCTACCACAGCTATTTTTCCTCCATCTTCTTTAAACTCTTTCATTTCAGTTGCTAGATCAGCAATTAAACTGGCTTTAGAATTCTCACAGGAAATTTCACTGCTCATAAAAGTATATTCTTTTTCTTCTTTTTTCTTGCTCTTTATTGATTTTTCTTTTACACCCTTTGAACTAACAACTACTTTATCTCCTGCTTTTATATCATTCATTGGAACACAATAAGCGTTTTCTCCTTCGATAACTATTCCACAATCCATTTCTGCCCTATCAACTTCCAGCCAATCCTGCTCATAATAGACAAAAGTCTTCAAATTA
>DATFIM010000030.1 GCA_035270125.1 Halanaerobiales bacterium
ACCTTCTCGAACCACCTCTAAATTGTCCGATACCTGGAATTAAAACTATTATTAGCAAGAAAAATGTAATAAATAATATTAGTTTTGAAAACTTTTTATATAAATGATAATCAATATTCATTGTTATTATCATTGCTATTAAACCCAATCCAGCTGTTATTAACTGTCTTTTAAAAAAATGAAAACTACTTCCAAAAATATTAAAAGACCTAATAGAACTGGCACTAAAAACCATAATAAGACCAATCATAAGCAAACTCATTACAGTTAATAAAATAATTAAATCTGGTTTATTTTTGTTTTTTTCTAATTTATTATTATCTTTCAAACTATCCCACCTTATGTTAAAACTTTATTTGATTTTTTACTTCTTTTTGAAAAAGATTACCTCTTTCTTTATAATCTTGATACATATCCCAACTAGGACAGGCGGGAGATAATAAAAGACAATCTCCTTGTTCAAATAAATCTAATCCTTTTCTTACAGCTTCTTTCATATTTTTTACTTGAAAAACACCATCAAATCCTCTTTTAACCATTTCTTTATGTAGTTTTTCTGATGTTTCTCCTAAAATAATAAGTGCTTTTACATTCTTTTGGACAGAATCTGCTAATTTAGAAAAATCTGCATTTCTATCCTGCCCCCCTGCTATTAAAATTATATTATCAAATGTCTTTATAGCTTTTAAAGCAGCATCAATATTTGTTGCTTTAGAATCATCAATTACTATACTACCATCTTCATTTTTTATAACAACCTCAAGTCTATGCTTATCTGGTTTATATTTTTTAATTGTATTTCTAATAATTTTAGGTTTAATTCCTAACAATGTTGCAGTTTTAGCTGCAAAGGCAATATTCAATAAGTTATGGTCACCATAAAGAGAAACTTCTTCTTTTGAAATTAAATTGTAGTTATTATTATTTTCTACAATATAAACAATTCCATTTTCTAAATAGGCTCCATTTTTTACATTTTTCTTTTTACTTATGTAATGTTTATTAATATTATATTCTGAACTGGCATTAATGACATTCTGATCATCAAAATTTAATATTGCATGGTCATCATTTTTTTGATTTGAAAAAATTCTTTTTTTGGCATTCAAATATTCATGTTCATCTTTATGTCTATCTAGATGATCTGGGCTGAAGTTTAGAAATAAACTAATATTAGGACGAAATTCATCTATAGACTCTAGTTGAAAAGAACTAACTTCTACAACAAGCCATTTATCTTTTGAAAGTCCTGGGGCTACATCTATTAATGGAGTACCTATATTACCTGCTACCAATACATTTTCTGGATCATTGGATTTCATAATTTCTCCTAAAAGAGATGTAGTAGTTGTTTTGCCATTGGTTCCGGTAATTGCAATGATCTTTGCATTTGTAAATTGATAGGCAAGTTCAATTTCACTTATTATTTTTATGCCTTTTTTTCTTGCTTTATTAAAAAATTCAATATTCAATGGAACTCCTGGACTAACTACTAAAAGATCACATTTAAGTGTTTTTTGACCATGTCCATTTAATTCATATTCTGGGTTATATTTTTTTAATTCATTTATTTGTTCCTGAAGTTCATTTTCTGATTTAACATCAGTTATAATAACTTCAAAATCTTTTTTAAGAAGAAATTTAGCAACTGAAACCCCGGTTCTTTTACTTAATCCAACTACTCCAATTTTTTTATTTTCTAAATTCAACATTTCTTTAAATCTCCTTTGAATTATACTAAATTAAATAAAAACTATACAGTCCAACTATAGAAAAAATAATTCCAATCAATAAAAACCTGAAAACTACTTTGGGCTCTTCCCAGCCCTTTAATTCAAAATGATGATGAATTGGTGTCATTTTGAAAATTCTTTTGCCATTAGTAGCTTTAAAATATAGCACCTGTAAAATGACTGAGATAGTCTCTATTACATAAACTCCTCCAATAATCAATAAAAATAATTCAGTTCTAGTTAATACAGCCAATGCCGCAATCGCTCCTCCAAGTCCTAAAGAACCTATATCTCCCATAAAAACTTCAGCTGGATGACTATTATACCAAATAAACCCCAGACAGGCTCCCACAATACTTAAAGAAAATAAAGTTAATTGTTCAAAATAAAGACCATAGACTATAAATGCATATGAAGCAGCTACTACTGCAGTTATACTTGATGCTAAACCATCTAAACCATCAGTTAAATTTACAGCATTAGCAGTACCAACTACTGTGAAAATTATTAATGGAATTATTAAAATCCCCAGTTCTAAACTATCACCAGTAAAAGGAATTAATAATGAATTAGATATTTCTGTTGAAAAATAAACATATAAAGAAATTAATAATCCGAATCCAAATTGGCCAATAATTTTAGCCAGAGCAGTTAAACCCAGTGATCTTCCTTTTTTTATTTTTAGATAATCATCTAAAAACCCTATTAATCCCATTCCTAAAGTAGTAACTAATGCAATAATTAAATTATAATTGATTTCTAAAAATATAATTGAGCTAATTATACCAATAAGAATGAGAATCCCTCCCATAGTAGGAATCCCCTCTTTTTGCAAATGTGATTGTGGCCCTTCTTTTCTAATCTGTTGACCAAAATTTATTTTTTTTAGGAAGTTTATCATCCATTTACCGCTAAATAGAATTAGAAAAAATGGTATACTTATTGCTGCAAAGTAATTCATTATGTTTTCCTCCTAATCTAAAATCCAATCAACAATTTCTTCCATCTTCATTTTTCGTGAGCCTTTAATTAATATACAATCATCTGATTTTATCATATCTTTTAATATATCATAAGCCATTTTATTATTTTTAACTCTATATATTTTTTCTTCATCCATATTTTCTTCTGCTCCATTAGCAATTATTTCTGCTAATTCACCAACAGTAATAAGAATATCAATATTTTTCTCTGTTAAATATTTACCCACTTTGTAATGAGCTTCCTCTTTTTTAGGACCCAATTCCAGCATATCTCCTAAAACAGCGATACTTCTTTTACTAGAGATATCTTTTAATACATCAATCGCTGCCTTCATTGAAAGTGGATTTGCATTATAACTATCATTAATTACTGTAAAATCTTCTTTTTCTCTTATATCCAACCTTAATGAAGAAAAATCCAAATTTTTAAAACTCTCTTGTATTAATTCCCAATCAACATTAAATTCTCTGGCAATAGATATAGCGGCCAGGGCATTATAGATATTATGTTCCCCAGGTTTATTGATAACTATACTTTTTTGCTCACCATTATAAAACAAATCAAATTTTAAATTTTTGTTTTGATTATCATGTTGAATGTTACTTGCATAAATATCTGCTTTTGATTTCAAACCATAATATATGATTTTTTTTCCTTTAAAAGCACTATCCATTTTTCTTACATGATAATTATCATAATTTAATACTGCTAAACCCTTTTCAGGCAAACCTTCAATTAATTCTTTTTTGGCTTCAGCTACATTAGCGACATTATCTAAGTTTTTAAGATGAGCCTGGCCGACATTGGTAACTACACCTATTTCTGGTTTAGCAATTTCGGCAAGCTCTTTTATTTCTCCTATATTACTCATAGCCATTTCTAGAACAGCTATATCTTCATCTCCTTTTAGAGATAATAAAGATAATGGTAAACCATATTGATTATTGTAATTACCTTCAGATTTTAATACTTTATATTTTTGCTTTAAAACCCAGGCTAACATATCTTTTGTAGTTGTTTTCCCTACACTACCTGTTACTCCAATTACTTTTAAATTTTTATAACGCATTCTATTAAAATGAGCAAGGTCCTGAAGAGCTTTGGTAGTATCCTTTACCCTGATAATTGAGAGGTTTGGATAGGGTTTTATACTTCTATCTACTATTACAGCTTTAGCTCCTTTATTTACAGCTTCTTCGATAAAAGAGTGACCATCAAATCTTTCACCTATAATAGCAATAAATAAATCTTCTTCTTTTAAAATTCGACTATCTATACATACATTCTTGATTTTAGCTTCTGGATTTCCCTGTACAATTTTTCCTCCAACTGCTTCTCTGATTTTTTTTATTGATAATTCTTCCATATTTAGATCCGCTCCTTTTTACTCCTTATAGCTTCTCTTGCAACTTCTCTGTCATCAAAATGGATAGTTTTATTTTTAAAAACTTGATAAGTTTCATGACCTTTTCCAAAAATAACAACTATATCATTTTTATTTGCCATTTCAATTGCTTTATATATAGCTTTTTTTCTCTCTACGATAATTCTATACTTCTCTTTATTTTTCTCCAAACCTTTTTCTATATCATTTATTATTGATTCTGGTTTTTCACTTCTAGGATTATCTGTTGTAATAAAAACAAAATCACCATATTCAGTTGCAATTTTTCCCATTTCAGGTCTTTTTTCTTTATCTCTATCTCCCCCACAACCAAAGACGATTATTATATCATTCTCAGCTAACTCTTTTATAGTTTTTAAAACATTTTTCATTCCATCTGCCGTGTGAGCATAGTCTACAATCACTGTATAATTTTGACTTTCCTTGATAAGTTCAAACCTTCCGGAAATACCCTCTACTTTTTCCAATCCCTCTTTAATTGTATTATAATCAATTTTAAGAACTGAAGCAACTGCTATAGCTGCCAGGGCATTATAAATATTAAATTTTCCAGTAATATTTAAATTTATTATTTTTTCAAAATTATTTAATTTAAAGGATACTCCACTGGTTTTAAGATTAATATTTTTAGCCTGAAAATCAGATTTTTTATTTAAAGAATATGTAACTACATTAGATTTTGTACTTTCTATTATCTTATTTGAAAAATTATCATCAATATTAATTATACTATAACCATTTTCTTTTACCTGTGTAAATAATTTGCTTTTTACATTGATATAATTTTCAAGAGTTTTATGATAATCAAGATGGTCCTGAGATATATTAGTAAAAACAGCAACATCAAATTCTAAATTAAATATTCTTTTAAGATCAATAGCATGAGAAGAAACTTCCATAACTACATATTCTATTCCCTTATTTTTCATCTGATAAAAAAGTTTATTTAATTCTAATGAATTAGGGGTAGTTCGAGAAGAATCCAATTCTTCCTTATTTATATAATTTCCGATAGTTCCAATTAATCCTGTCTTATAACCTTTATTTTCTAAAATTGATTTTATTAAATTAGTTGTAGTAGTTTTTCCATTAGTTCCGGTAACTCCAATTAATTTTAAATCTTTTTGAGGATATTCATAAAATTCAGCTGATATATAAGCCATAGCTTCTCGGCTGTCTTTTACTTTAACATAAACAATATCATCAAAATAATTTTCAATATCATTTTCAATAATTATAACAAGAGCTCCATTCGAGATTGCCTCATTAATATATTCATGTCCATCTGTTTTAAAACCATCAATTGCAATAAAGAGACCATTTTCTTTAATCTGTCTTGAATCATAACTTATATTTTTTATATCTATATTTTTAGTTCCATCAATATACTCTATTTCTATATTTTTAATTACTTTCGTTAATTGCACTTTATAATAACCTCCAGACATTCTTATTAACGAGTATGAACTGATATTTGACTACCTGCTTTTACTCTTTTGCCAGGTTTAACATCCTGTTTAATAATTGTATTACCACTACCATTAATTTTTATTTTTAATCCCATTTTATTTACTAAATTTTTCGCTTCTGAGATTTTAATTTCTTTTAAATTAGGTACAGAAATATAGTAATTTACATTTTCTATTAATTTTTCCTCTGTAAATAATCTGACTGTAGAATTCTTATTAATTTTTGTGTCTTCAAATGGAATTTGCATAATAACTTTTTCTCCCATACCTATTAGTTTAACATCAACTCCTACTTTTCTCAATTCTTTTTCAGCGTCTATAATATTTTTATTTATTACATTAGGGATTTTGACCTGTTGATTATTTTTTA